>JBFFMG010000333.1:0-3995 GCA_041554215.1 Labilibaculum sp. | reverse complement strand
TTTAAAGATAAAGTTCTTGCAGGAACAGGCGTTAAAGGAAAAAAGAATTACCGAACTTGAAAAGGAAAATATTGAATCAGAATTGGAAAAACTAACCTTTTATACTGTAAATCGAAACAGGGTGCTTATCAATTATAAAAACAGAATGCTTGGTTTAGCAGCCAAAGCCATGCCTGCTGTAAAAAGTGGTTTGCAAATTGTAATTGATGAGATCGATAATGAAATTAACGATGATAAGGAATGGAAATACCTTGAACCTCGCTTGGATAAAATGTACAATGAATTTATAAGTAAGTTACGTAACGAATATCCAGATTTAACTTTGTCTGAGGTTAAGGTTGCTTCCTACGTACGAATGAATCTTTCTTCTAAAGAGATTGCTGAATTTATGCATAAGACTACACGAGCAATTGAAAACGATCGTTATCGCCTTCGAAAAAAATTAGAACTTGATTCCAATGAGTCATTGCAGAAATATTTAATGGATTTATAAGCTTTTCACTACGTTCATTTAAATATCTAAGGCCAAATAAGTGTAATTTGTTGATTTTATAACTATCATCAGATTAGGAGCATATGTTGGTTAGAGTGGTTTTGAGTAGTGACTTAAAACGTTTGAGGAGTATTTGAGAGGCATCAAACTCAGGTTGCCGTATTGTGCACATATATATTTGTTTTCGAAATCAAACTAATAGATAAACCGAAAAAATATGTTGCTACAACTACAAAGTAAATCAAATGTAAAAAGCGTGAAATGTAAGAGGAAAGTTTTTCTCAATTTCTCTTTTTTCATATTGTTTTTCTTAAGCCTTTCCGTTTCTTCTTATTCTCAAGGATTTGTGCATGTTAATGGTACAAGTATTGTTGATGGAGATGGGAATAATCTAATCCTAAGGGGAATTGGAACTGGGAATTGGATGATTCAGGAAGGTTATATGATGCAGTCCTCCGATGTAGCTGGTACTCAGCATGAATTCAGAAATAAATTAATTGAAACAGTAGGCGAAACTCGTACCAACGAATTTTATGATGTTTGGCTTTCAAATCATTTTAGAAAAATTGATGTCGATTCTATGTCCGTATGGGGATTTAATTGTGTGCGTGTTGCAATGCACTACAAGTGGTTTACACCAGCCATCGAAAATGAACCTATACAAGGCGAAATAACATGGACAAATAAAGGCTTTGACATGATAGATGACTTGCTTTCGTGGTGTGCTGATAATCAAATGTATTTGATTCTTGATTTGCATGGAGCACCGGGAGGACAAGGTAAAGATGCTGCTATTTCCGATTACGATTCTTCAAAACCCTCCTTATGGGAAAGTGAATTGAATAAAAACAAAACAGTTGCTCTCTGGAAAAAACTTGCTGAAAGATATAGTAATGAGCCATGGATAGGTGGGTATGATTTAATTAATGAAATCAATTGGACATTTCCTGAAGGCAACAATTCACAAATTCGTGATTTGTATGGCAAAATTACCGATGCAATTCGTGAAGTTGATAAAAATCACATCATTTTTATCGAGGGAAATTCATTCGCTAATGATTTTTCAGGCTTAACTCCTGCTTGGGATGATAATATGGTTTACAGTTTTCACAAATATTGGAATTACAATGATGTGAATGCCTTAAAATGGATAACAGATTTTAGAGAAGAGCAAAATTGTCCGATTTGGTTAGGTGAAACAGGAGAAAATTCGAATACTTGGTTCGCAAACTTAGTCGCATTAGCAGAAAGTAACAATGTGGGATGGTCTTGGTGGCCAGTAAAAAAATCAGGAATTAATAACATCCTAAAGGTTGAAACAAATACTGATTATTTACAAATGATTGATATGTGGAAAGGTAATGGTAGCATGACAGCTGATGAAGCTTACAATGCGGTCATGACTTTTGCTGATAATCACAAATTTGAAAACTGTTTTATACAGAGAGATGTTATTGATGCTTTAATTCGTCAGCCGCATACTACCGAAACACTTCCTTTTAAAGAACATTCTACAGGTGAAAAGATTTTTGCGGTCGATTATGATTTGGGAAGAAATAATCATGCCTATTTCGATACAGATACTGCAAATTATCATTTAAATACTGGTGGATTTAAAGCATGGAATCAGGGATGGGAATATCGTAATGATGGTGTTGATATTGAGAAATGTAATGATACTGAAACCAATGGATACAATGTTGGTTTTGTGAAAAACGGTGAATGGTTACAATATACCCTTAATTCCGAAGCGAATGCGGCCTATAAATTAGAAATCCGAACAGCAAGCACTGGAAAAGCTTCTATGCATATCGAAGCAAACGGTCAGGTCGTTTCCGAAACTTTTGAAATTTCTTCTTCTGGAGGCTGGACAAGCTACATGACTACCACAATAGATAACATTATTCTGCCAAAAGGTTTGGTTGAAATTAAACTTGTGTTTGATGGCGGTGAGCTGAATCTAAACCACTTTTCATTGATTGAACCAGTCGAAATAAGTGCTGTTCCTTTTAAGCTGTTAAAAGCCGGTTCTGCGAAAATTGATAATAATTTATTTCTTGATGTAAATCAGCCAATTACATCGGTTGAAAACGATATTAATATCAATGAATTTGAAGTAACGGTTGATGGAGAATCTGTTTCCATTTCAGATTTTATTTTGGATCCGAATAATAGTCAGAAGATGATTCTAATTACTGAGAAGGATTTGTTTTATAATAATGAAATTAAACTTTCCTATAAAGGTAGCAGTGTAAAATCAGATTCTAAACAATTAGAATCTTTTACTTATATAGTTGTCAAAAATAATTTCAATAAACATTTTGAAATTCCTGGAAAAATTGAAGCGGAAGGTTTCATGATTAATAGTGGTTTTGAACTTGAAGATTGCACCGATACAGGAAAAGGGAAAAACACTTCGTATGCTTCGGACGGTGATTATTTGGAATATCTGCTGTATGTGCCAGAAGCAGGAACTTTCACTATGAATTTCAGAGTTGCTACAGCAAAAAATGCAAAAATCCTTGTTTTAAATTCAGTAAATGGGGAAATGGTTTCCAATGAATCTGTCTCTTTTGGAAGTACCAATGGATGGCAATCCTGGCAAACCAAATCCATAACAATTAATCTCCCGAAAGGTAAAACAGTTTTACGATTACTGTCTGAATCTGGAGAACACAATCTGAATTGGATTTCTTTTGATGAAGGCACTGTGACAGGAATTGAGAATCCAATTCATGAGTCGAAATTTGAAGTATTTCCTAATCCGACGTCAAACATTTTAAATCTCAAATTTGGATCCTCTTCCAGCAGACAAATTAGTCTTTTTACGATGGGGGGAACGCAAGTATTTTCTCAACTTAGTTCTGACGAGAGTCATTCTATAAATGTAAAAGGATATCCTGCGGGCACATATTTGCTTACTGTTTCAAGTGAGGACTTGAATAAAACGGTGAAGATTCTAGTTGTTAGATAAACATTTTCCAATTCAAAAATCAAGTTAGTGTTGTAATATCAAACTGAGGTGATTCCATCGTTACCTAAGAAACCCCTAAAACAGGACCGTTTAAACAGTTTCATAAACTATCGATATAAATTGGGGTCGCCTCAGGTATATGCTTGATTTTCAACTTCGAACTATTTAGAGTTCTACCACCTTTCAGTCTTTTTTAGTAGGAATTATAATAAAGTAAAAAGCATTATATGAGATTAATATCATTTGCCTGTTATTTCATCCTGATTCTGGCTTTCACAAGTTGTGTTAGGAATGCTGGAGGAAACGATCAGCAACCAGACCAAATAAAGCCTGCAATAACAATTATTAGCCCTTCTTTAAACACATCAATTCTTGCAGGAAATATTCTTCAGTTAAACATTGATTTAACAGATAATGTGGCACTTGGCAATTATACTTTGAAAATTAGTTTATCAGGAACCAAATCTGTAAAAAATGTAGAAGAGTTTTCTTTCAATAGCAGTACAGATACAGATTCTAATGGAAATC
>JBFFMG010000332.1:0-4028 GCA_041554215.1 Labilibaculum sp. | reverse complement strand
CTGACCACCTTCACCAGGCTTTGCACCTTGAGCTACTTTTATTTGTA
Source organism: Labilibaculum sp. (assembly GCA_041554215.1). Classification (GTDB taxonomy): domain Bacteria; phylum Bacteroidota; class Bacteroidia; order Bacteroidales; family Marinifilaceae; genus Labilibaculum. Next base: position 3,981 of record JBFFMG010000332.1, on the reverse strand, counting down.
ATTCATCAGCATTTACAAGATATTCGGTATTTACACCAAATCGACCAGATGCAATTTGCTTGATAGAGCTTCTTGCACTTGAATAAAAACGTTTTGAACTTTCGCCACCTTCACCAGTATTGCTTCGTCCACCAATTTTATTCATCGCAATAGCCAAAGCCTCATGAGCCTCTTTTGAAATAGAACCATAAGACATTGCACCTGTGCAAAATCTTTTCATGATATTTTCAACAGGTTCAACTTCGCTGATATCAATAGGGTTCTTTTTATAATCAAAAAATCCTCTTAGAAAATTAGGCGATGCAGTCTCTTTGTTAACAATTGTACTGTATTCCTTGAATTTGCTGTAATTGTTTGTTCTGGTTGCCCATTGTAAAAGCCCTATTGTTTCGGGATTCCAACTATGTGGTTCTCCATTTTTTCGATAATGAATATTTCCATTATTAGTCAGTAAATCCTGATTGTCAAAAGGATCAGCCTCTGAATAAGCTTTTTTGTGATGACAAAGAATTTCTTCTGAAATTTCTTTCAGTCCAATTCCTTCAATTCTAGAAATTGTACCTGTGAAGTATTTGTCAATAACCTCTTTACTAACCCCTAAAGCTTCATAAATTTGTGCACCTAGATAACTTCCAATGGTTGAAATCCCCATTTTAGACATTACTTTTAGCAGACCTTTATCTACAGCTTTAATATAATTTTTACGAGCAGTTTTATATTCAAGACTAATTCTTCCATCCTTTACTAATTTATCAATTACCGCATAACTCATGTATGGATTGATAACACTAGCACCATAAGCAATTAATAAAGCGATATGATTGACTTCTCGAGCCTCACCTGTTTCCACAACAAGACCGATCTGCATTCTCTTTCTCTTTTTTATTAAATGATGATGAACAGCAGCAACAGCTAATAGAACAGGAATTGGTGCCATTGAGCTAGAGATATTTCTATCTGTTAGAATAATGTAATTCTTTTGTTCATCAACTGCATCTTCAGCTAACTGACAAATAGTATCCAAAGCAGCTTCTAAACCAGCTCCATTTTCAGATGCTTTAAATAGCATATCAATGGATTTATGTCTGAATTCCTCGTGCTTCAGTTTTTTGATTTTCCCAAGGTCAGTATTTGTAATCAGAGGACTTTTGAAACGAATCAATTTACAATGCTGAGCTGTTTCATCCAATAGATTCTTCTGAACTGATCCAATGTAGTTAGTCAAGTCCATCACCAAATTCTCTCGAATTGAATCGATAGGAGGATTTGTAACCTGAGCAAATAATTGGCGGAAATAATTGAAAAATAGCTGTGGTTTAGGTGACAATACCGGTATTGGGGCATCATTACCCATTGATCCTACAGGTTCTTGTCCTCCTGTTGCCATTGGAAGAAGAACTCTTTCAAAATCTTCTTTACAATAGTTAAATGTCTTCTGACAAATGTCGAAATGTTCGCCAATATCCGAAGGAACACGTTTTTCTACAGGAATAGCCTTTAAATCCAATCGGTTTTCTTTTAACCAATTTTGGTAAGGATTACGATAGGTTAGTTGAGATTTAACCTCTTGATCAGGTATGATTATTCCTAGTTGTGTATCAACAAGCAATAACTTACCTGGTCTTAATCTACCTTTTTCTTTTATTTCCTCTGGTTTAAATTGCTGAATACCAACTTCAGATCCCATCACAATCATATCATCCTGAGTGATCACATAACGAGAAGGGCGTAATCCATTTCTATCCAATGTTCCACCAATGTATCTTCCATCAGAAAAAACTAACGAAGCTGGACCATCCCAAGGTTCCATAAAGGTGGAATGATATTCATAAAACGCCTTTAAACTCTCTGGAATAGGATTTTTTTCATTCCATGATTCAGGAACCATCATACTTAGAGCATGTGGTAAACTTCTTCCAGTTAGAAATAAAAACTCAAGAACATTATCAAAAGATGCAGAATCACTTTTGTTTGGTTCAACCACAGGAAATAGTTTTTTGATGTCATCACCAAACATTTCTGATTTTAAGAGAGATTCACGAGCTTGCATCCACAAACGGTTTCCCTTAATTGTATTTATTTCACCATTGTGAGCAACAATACGAAATGGCTGAGCCAAATCCCAAGATGGAAATGTATTCGTACTGAAACGCGAATGAACCATAGCAATAGCACTTTCCATTCGAGAATCCTGAAGATCTGCATAATATTTCCCCAACTGATCGCTGGCAAACATCCCTTTGTAAACTAGAACTTTAGAAGATAGACTTGGCATGTAGAACATCTCCTTCTCCTTCATTTTGGTTGCGCGAATATAGCTTTCGGCTTGTTTTCTGGCCAAATAAAGTCTTCTCTCTAATTCATCTTGTTCGTAATTACCTCCAACAAAAATTTGTTTTATAACGGGTTCTGATTGTCTAGCAATTTCCCCAATTGCATTTGTGTCGGTAGGGACATCACGTAACTCTAGAAATTCCAATCCTTCTTCTTCAATAATCTGAATGAGAACTTCGAGACAGAATTTTTCTTCAGTTTCGTCTTTTGGTAAGAAAATTAAACCAGTACCATATCTCCCTGCCAGAGGAAGTTTGATTCCCAATTTTTTGTAGAAATTGTGAGGCAACTGCATTAAAATACCAGCCCCATCACCACTCACATTATCAGCACCACGGGCTCCTCGGTGTTCCATATTGCATAGCACCTCCAGTCCACGAGTGATAATCTCGAAAGATTTTTTTCCTTTAATATTGGCTACAAAGCCAATCCCACAATTGTCATGTTCGTTCTGAGGGTCGTAAAGCCCCTGTTGTTTTGGTCTAAGGTTTCGCATAGGCAATTTTTAGTGCGAAGCCAGGAAATGATTTTGTCTTTTAAACTTAAGGACATAAAAAAATGTATAGAAATCCCCATTCTATATCATCTGGTTACGACTCTAATAAATCCGATAGTCGTTGTCCTTACTTAAGAAACACCCAAATTTGGAGGTGATTAATTTTTTGCTTGTCTAATCCGTTGCACAAATATAAGCAAAAAGAAATGACATACGCAATTATTATTGTTCACTAGGATTACGAAAACGTTTGAAAAGTGAAAAAAACATGATATTTGTCATTGCAAAGGTTTTCGTGATATACAGGGAGTTATAAAATAATGATAACGATAGCCTTTTGAAAGTGATTAAAACACTAATTTTGGCTTATGTTTAATTTGAAGTGTCGTATCAAATTTTTAATTATTCTTATCTATAATTGGTTGTACTTTTAAGATTTTCAATAATCTTTTTTCAATCCACTTAGGAAGATATTTTCCAAATTTGGAAATAAATTGTTTTCCTAAAATATAAATTGAAGAGTAGAAGAAAACTTTATTAAGAAGATAAACAGAGGCTGTGAGAAGTATAATTTTATTAGAGCTTGTCAAAATAAAAGGTAATGAGAGGTAAAGGAAGAAAGTAATAACAGCTAAGCCCAACAGCACAAATCCAACAATTTTTTTTAACTCCATGATATTTTCAAATCTTTTAAATTAGATACTAAGCCAATTTTACGACGCAATTTATAAATGGTTATTAAATAATAGGATTTAAAACTGTTAAAAAACTATAATACCCTGTTATTTAGAGTGGAAGATGCAATTGAGAATTCAATTTAGGCTTTGTTTTTTTATATTCAAATGCAATTGTGTCTGCTTAAAAAAGTTATCGTTGGATATTAAGTTTTGTTTGTAAAGAATAATCAAAGCTCTGAGTCTAGGTATAACAAAGTAAGGCTTTCAACCATTTAAATGCATTTAAAAACAAACACAGTTGATTTAAGTTTCAGTAAGCATACTAGTAACAAAAAGAATCTGGCACCGAATACAATAGGGGAGAAAAGAAAAAAAGTCATAAAAATACAAGGAGGAAAACGTCCGTTGAAAACAGGTCATCCTTTCAGCAATCAGGAATCACTTTTTCTTAAACATTTCCAGCATGGTGTCGGT
>JBFFMG010000331.1:0-4047 GCA_041554215.1 Labilibaculum sp. | reverse complement strand
TTGCAAAATAAGTTTTCCCTTCCTGGGGCATCATCATAAATTTCCCCATGCCTTTGTAGCTGGTTCGAAACGCTACAACTTCAGTACCTGCTTCATCAACTACTTTTCCTTTTATCGAAATTCCTTTTCCTTTTTCATCGATAGCTTTAAATGCAAAATGATTAATTGCATTTAACACAAAAGTTCCTCCTTCGGGTAAAAATGATACATCAATGCTTAATGGCCCCGAATCAGAATCGTCACTGCCAATTTCAAATGAATTCTTTGAATTTGAAATCACAATTTTTTTATGAAAAAAACTCTCTTCACCAAAGTTTTCGAGATATTTTGTGAATGCACGAATCGTGTATGTTCCATCGGCAATTTCCAGGGGAAGTTGAATGTCGCCATGTGCAGTACCATCTTTCGAAAGAAGTAGTCTTCTGTCTATTGGTTCCCCATTTTCAGAAATAAGCTGAATATAAATGTTCTTGTAACCAGGAACCAACCTGTTATTAATTCCGCTTACCAAATACGATTTAAACCAAATGTCATCGCCCGGAGCATACAGTTCACGGTCGATGTGGAGATAAACTTTTTCGTAAAGAATTGAATTTGATGTGTTTGTTGAATCGTTTTCAGAGGCGATACCGAATTTTAGGATACCCAACATAAAAATTACAGAAAGAAAAGTAAAGTGCTTCATAATGGATATTTTATTCGTACAAAAAGTACAAAAATTATTCCAGAATAAAAGCTATCAGTTTCTCTAAATATTTGGTATGTATGTTATTATTGAATTTCAAATATGTTGTACCAAAAGACAGCTCAAACAAACCTGTTCAGATTATAAAAAATTACATCCTAATTTTTCGATAATGGGGTTGCATCAATTCTAACCGGCACTTCTATTATAACAGGTACATTTACATTGTAATTTGCAGTACCTTCTAATTTAATCGCAAAAGCTTTCTCTTTATCTGCCACTAAACCTTTTATTAGAATGTGAGACCAACTATCGTTAAGATATTTAATTGCCCCGTCTTTGGCTTGTAAATTCCCGGAGAAGCTGAAGATTGATTTCATTTGAGGTTCCTTGCCAGGATCGGTTATAACTCCATATTTCATATGTAAGGTCATTATCTTGTTCCCCTCCTGTGCGTTGTTGAACTGAATTAAACTACCGTCATTGGCAATTATATCTCGAATATTATCTATGTATTCCTCGATATCCTGATTATCAGTCAGTGCAAATGTTCCACCGCTGGTAAAATTATATACTTCGTTGGACTTGAGCGAAATAACCGGCATATCGGCTCTTAGAATTGTATTAAGACCAACTTCGGTTATTTCTTCTAATTGATCGCACGAAACGAATAAAGCAAACATTACCACTATTATTACAAATGTTAATTTTTTCATAATTTCATGAATTTATGTTATGTTAGATAAATGCCTCATCTAAGGCATTATCATAAAGCTAATAAGTCGTACATTGTTGCGTCCAATGTATTTGGTTGTGAAAGTATTAATTTTGAATGAAAAATCATAATGATGAACAGATTAATTGTATATATCGTATTTTTTATACTGTTTTTGTCTTGCGAAAAACAACCTGATTTTCAGAACAAAACCATTACTCTGGCCTTTGAAAATGGCAAAATTGCAAATGAGGCTTATGTTCGCAGTTTAAAATTTGTAGAAGGTTGGCTAAACAAAACTGATAGCATAAGTGGACTAATTCCAACAAATCTCACAAAGCAAAACGATGTTTGGGAACCTCACAATTCAGCTGCTGATAATTATGCATTTATGGTTTTAACTGCTTATCTGCTCGACAAAGATTTGTACAAGGGTGAAATGTTGGATATGCTGAATACAGAAAAGAAACTTACTTCCCGAGTAAATTCACTACCAGATATTTATTCATTTTCTAAACAGGGATTTTTATCAGATGAATTAAAAATGAACCAAATCATATTCGGAACTTCAGAATATATCAAAGACGGATTAATACCTATCAATGAGTACATCGGTAAATCACCATGGCAGGATCGGATGATGGAGATGTTGGATGATTTGGAAGAATTTATGGGAAATCCGAAAGATTTAGAGGAACTTTTTAGCGAAAGACAAGCTTCGATAGAAGAGGTTAATGGCGAAATGCTGCAAACACTATCGCGTGTTTACTGGATGACTGGCGAACAAAAATATCTCGATTGGGCGGAAAAAATCGGTGATCATTATCTGCTTGGCGAACGCGATTTATCACAAATAAATTATCTACGAATACGCGACCACGGTTGTGAAATAATTGGCGGATTAAGTGAATTGTATGTGACGGTTCATTTTGCCAATCCGGAAAAAAAAGAATTATACAAAGAACCCTTTTATAAAATTCTCGATAGGGTATTGGAGGTTGGTCGAAACGAGGATGGGATTTTCTACAATGCAATTAATCCAAAAACAGGAGAAATAATCGATTCGAAAGTAGTAGACAATTGGGGTTATGTTTTCGATGCCTATTATTCTGTTTATTTGGTTGATAAAAATGAGGAATACCGCAATGCAGTATTAAATGGATTTACAAAACTGAACGAAAAATACCGCAATTTTGCCTGGGAAGGCACCAGTCACGATGGTTATGCCGATGCATTGGAAAGTGGAATTAATCTTTATAACCGGGAACAGGTTCCAGAGCTAAAAAGCTGGATTGACAGCGAAATGCAAGTGATGTTCGGAATGCAGCAATCTGATGGAATTATTGGAGGCTGGCACGGTGATGGAAATTTCGCGCGAACTGCAATAATGTACAGCCTTTGGAAATCACAAGGTGCAACTATTCAGCCCTGGCGCAGCGATATAATTCTAGGAGCTGAACAATCAGGGGAAGAAACTTATTTTGTGTTAACCTCGGAAAATGATTGGGAAGGAAAACTGGTTTTTGATGCAGAACGACATAAAACAATTCTGAATCTGCCCATCGATTATCCACGTATTAATCAATTTCCAGAGTGGTTTATCGCCAAAGAAGGAAAAGAATATTTGGTTGTTAGTTCGGATAAAACTCTTTCCGGAAAATATTTGGGGAAGCAGCTGTTGGAAGGGATTTCCATTAAACTGAAGAAGGGAGAAAAGTTAAAACTATCAGTAAAATACACGCTCTTTTAGTTCAAAAAGGATGTTAGTTCTTTTTAGCTAAGTCGATTGATTTAAGGAAATATTTGGGCTCCTTTTGGTATAAGAGTATTTACATATCCGGAAGTCTTCTGATAATTATTATCAATCCAGGCTATAGTGAATCACGTTTTTCCTGGTATTGTAATTTGTCGGGCTGGCTTTATTTGCTCAGATTCGGCAGTTCACTCAGTCATAGTTACAAGGCATATTAATCCAAAAAGTGAAGACTTTATCTTGTTGAATTTCAGCAACAAATAATATTTGATCAATACGTGGAAAATGTGTAAATTGTATAACACTTTCAGATAAGAAAGGTATAACATTCAATAAATAGTGACTTCGATTATAAAGGTGGAAATGAGGAAGTAAAAATCTTTTGAAATCTTTACTATCATATTGACAGCATAATACATGCCGGAGAAAAAAATTACAAGACAAAGGTTGGTTTATGCAAATTGGTATCAAAAAACCAGGGAAAGGCTATCAAATGTTCTTTCTGGCGAAATATTTTCAGGAATTTTTAAAAAATAGAAATTCTGAAACTTTCACTCAAGAAGCTTTTACATCAGGAATCAATATTTCCACTTGAGTAATCATTAATCTAAATTAATAAATTATGAGAAGACCTATTTTATTCATTTTTTTCTTATTGTTGATAACTGTGGGCTATGCTCAACAGCAAGTGACGATTACAGGTAAGGTAATTGATAATACAGGATTGGGGCTGCCAGGAGTATCTATTTTGGAAAAGGTCACAGTATCTGGAACAGTTACCGATATCGATGGCAACTATAGTTTACAGGCATCAAGTAATTCTACTCTTGTTTTTAGCTTTATGGGATTTGTTTCGCAAGAGATATTTATTGGGGGGCAAACCACAATAAATGT
>JBFFMG010000330.1:0-4082 GCA_041554215.1 Labilibaculum sp. | reverse complement strand
CCCATGGCATAATTGTATTCTCGCCCGGCAATATTAATCACATCAAAGGCATCCTCGTCTAATTTACGAGCATCTACCTTGCCCAGTAAATCGAGATAATTGAAAAACTTGTGCAGAACTTCTCCCTCACCCAAGCTTCCAACATAGTGCATACCCGTGTCAAATTTGCATCCTTTACGCTTAAATGTTTGCAAATTTCCACCCGTTTTAAAATATTTTTCCAGCACACACACTTTGTAGCCAAATTTGCCCAAAATATAAGCACAGGCCAGTCCTCCCAGTCCACTACCAACAATTACAATATCGTATTTTTCTTTTGTCATATTTTAGCTCTTGAAACTACTATTATCTAGAATTTTCTAATCTTATTAATTAAATACTCACTTCCCAACAACTCCTGACACGCCATTACAGCACTAATTGTAACTCCTAAAATGCCGTGCATATTCAAATTCTGACCTGTAAATAAAAGATTATTCACCCTCGATTTTGGAGTAAGCAATGACAGCATTGGATTTTCGGCATTCTTCTTAATTCCGTAGGCTGAGCCATTAGGAGTTCCCGTGTAATCGCGATAAGACAAAGGCGTTGAAGAGTAAATCGACTTGATTTGTTTTCGAATGCCAGGAAGTCTTTCCTCTACTGCTTTTAACAATGTTTCTGCTTTCTGATCTTTAAAATCGTAATATGCCTGAGGTCTTGTTTCTCGTGTTGTATTCTGCCATTGACTTACTTCATTAAAATTCATGTAACTGATTACAGTTAAGCCATTGGCATATTTTCCGCCTTTTGAATTTGCCGGAGAATACAACATAAAATGCTCTGGCCAATTTTGCGTAGAATATTGAGTTCCCCAAACATTCGAATTCGGAAAATGATGGTAATTGTAATTAAATTGATCTAAACTATCCTTTTTAAGTACCAAATAGAGGCTAAACATTCCCACTGAATTTTCTAAGGAAAGAATTCTATTTCTATACACTTTACGAAGCATATTCTCAGAAAGAAGCTCTATTGTTGCGGCAGGGTGCGCGTTAGAGATGACTTGCTTTGCATGCAAATATTCTCCATTCTCTAATCGAACACCGTGAATTGTATTCTTTTCTCCTTCCAGCGCAACCACACGGGATTCGGTTCTGATTACGCCACCATTTGCTTTTATCCCTTTTGCCAATAATAAAGCCAATTGAGAACTGCCATTCACCAATCTCCAGGCCGATTTCACAAACGAATAATTGATTAGAGAATGGATATACATTGGTGTTTGTCCTTCAACACCAGCATATAATGAATTCATTCCGGCCAACACTTTTTGAAGTTTAGCATCAGCGGTACATGTTTTTAGAAATTCGGAAACACTTTGCTGTTGACCCAAAGTTTGCAAAGAATAATTATCCGACTCTAAATTGTAAAAAGGAAACGCATTGCATACTTTGCCCATCTCAACGATGTATTTTTGCAGATTGGCTCTCTCTTTAGGAAAAAACGCACTCATTCTCTCAATAAAATTCTCATGCCCTTGAGCAAATGGATATTCAATTCCTTCATTGCCGAGTGAAATTTTGTCAAAAGCATCTAAATCTAATTGCTGAATGTTTAAATCATCCATTAAACCCAGAAAATTGAAGTATCGATACAAGACTTCGCCTTCACTCAAACTTTCAGTATAATTAAGACCTGTATTAAAAAGCACACCTTCCTTAGCAAAGGACTGAAGAGTTCCTCCAATTCGTTTGTCCATTTCCAGAACACAAACCGTCATTCCTTCTTTCGAAAGAATGTTGGCACAGATTAAACCTCCTAAACCACTTCCAATTACTATAACATCAAATTCCCCCACTTATATTTCAGTCTTCCTTTTTAGTTTGTAAATGATATTGGAAGTAAACTTGGATTGATCAAAAATTTCAAGTTCGAATCCGTTTTCACGAGCAATTTCGGCTATTCTTTTTCCAGAAAAGAAGAATAAGTTATCGTATTTTGTTTTGTTAAAATGCAACAATTTTGTTGAGAACAACTCAGTTAGCTTTGTTCCTTTGGTGCGTTTTTCCAAATCTGTATCTGCATCACGAATAATAATCTGTCCTCCAGACTTAAGATTCTGCATGCACTTTTTGATACAAACAGCTTGTAAGGATTCTGGCATATAATGCAATACATCATTTAAAATATAGGTATCCGCTTTGGGCGGATCAACTTTTGAGATGTCACAAATTTCAAAATGCAATCCATCAATTTTAGCATGAGCTTGTTTTGCCAGTTTTATCTTTTTCTCATCATAATCAAGCGCATAAATTTCACGCTTCGGAGAAACAAACTTTAACATGGATGCTAAAAATCCATATCCACATCCAATATCACAAACAACATCTTCTCTGGAAATTATCTTGTCGAAAAAATTATAATTGCGTTCCAATCTAATCTTCACACGCAAATACCATTCTAATACAGGACCTTTGTAGATATAAGATTGAACTAATTTATTAGCAAAATAATCAGGAGACTCCAACTCTTGTCTCATTTTATCAAATTCTGAACGGAAAAATAAACGCAGTTGTTTACTTCTCTGCACATAGGTTTCTGTTTTAGAAAACTCCTCTTTCTTTATTAAATCGAAAAATTGCAGGGTAATTTGACCATTTCTTAGGAAAAATTCATGTTTATCCATGCAATGATTTGCTCCGTGAATTAGAACAGGCAATACATCTAGTGATAATTTCTCTGCCAAAAACACAACTCCATTATGAAATCGAGCTATTTCCCCATCTCTGGTTCTGCGTCCTTCTGGAAATATAAGTACTGAATACCCATTGTCAATGCATTTCTGAAGAGGTTCAACAACTTCCTCCATCCCTTTACTTACCGGATGAAAATCAAGAAATTTCACGATAAAACCATAGAACGGATTGTTCCAAACCCAATTATTCGTAAGAACTACAATTTTTGGATGTAACATGAATAACAATACCAAATCGAGATGAGATTGGTGATTACTAACAATTAATTTGGGAGTGCTTATGTCGAATTTTTCGCGATTGATAATTCTCTTTTTAATTCCGAAGATACTGTAGACGATAAATTTACAACAGAACTGAACCAAACAATGAAAAATATACTTCTTCGTTCTCATTCGAATGGGCAAAATCAGTAAAACCGGAATCATTGATGTTAAGGCTATACATCCGGTTAAAAACTGAATAAAGGCAAATACTGAATAAAATAAATTGGCAATAATTACCGGGCTGGTACGTTCTCTTCCATTCGTGAAATACAAAAAACGATAACAAATGGGCAATAAGGTAAAACTTAAGAATAAAATGGATCCGATACCGATAATTGATAAAGCTGCTATTGATTGTAAGGCGGGATGCTTAGCAAATATCAAGACTCCGATACCTGCAAAAGTAGTGATTGCAGATAATAAAATAGAAAGCTTAGCCGAAGCCAATTCATTAACACTATATTTTCGATTTTCAATCAGTGCGTTCAGTATAAACACCGCATAATCAACACCTAAACCAAAAATAAAGGTTGAAATAATGATATTAAAGATATTAAATTCGATACCAAATAAACCCATTAAACCAAGGGTCCAAAGCCAGCTAAGTAAAAGAGGAATCATGGCAATTATAGCCAGTTCAAATCGTCCGTAAGAAATTAAGAGCACAAAAAACACTGCAAATAATGATATCCATACCAATCGATTAAAATCATCTTTTAAGCTCTCCACCAAATGATTTGAAAAATATTGTTTGTCCCAAAGAACAGCATTATTGTCTGTTTTAATTGAAGCGTACAAACTATTCTTATCCTTCTGATCTACACGAAGGGTATTTAAAAGATAGACTTTATCATTCTTTTTCTTGAGTAAGGATGAGAAAAATCCATCAATAATGAAATCCTGATCACTTTCTGACAGATAGGTATAATCTTTTGCCAATAAATTCTCAAAAGAAGAAAATGCTTCCAGTTTAAAATGATTTTGAGCACCCGCTTCTTTTACCAATTTCACCGTATTTTCCTTTGAATTTTCCGTCCAAAAAGAATTCCAACGATCCAATCTTATTTGCTGTTCTTTTTTT
>JBFFMG010000329.1:0-4107 GCA_041554215.1 Labilibaculum sp. | reverse complement strand
TACAATGCTATGATTGCGCCAATTATGCCTTACCCTATAAAAGGAGTTTTATGGTATCAGGGAGAAGCTAATGTCGATAATGCAGAAACTTATAGCCAATCACTTGAAACCATGGTAAGAAGCTGGCGGGAAGGTTTTAAAACAGATTTTGCTTTTTATTACGCTCAAATTGCTCCTTATAAGCACTATGCCTCAGATGCCGGGGTTAAAGTTCGTGAAGCTCAACGCCGTGCTTTAGAATCTATTCCAAATTCGGGGATGGTTGTAATGAGTGATATTGGTGACACTCTTGATATTCATCCGCGTAATAAAATTGATGCTGGGGAACGTTTTGCAAGTCTGGCACTTAATAAATCTTATGGATTAGATGAATTTCCTGCATTAGGACCGCTATTCAAAGGCTTTACGGTTAAAGGAGCAGAGGTTGAAGTTACTTTTGATTATGCTGAAGGCTTGCATTGTGCTAAAGATAAGTTGAAATGTTTTGAATTAGCTGGTGAAGATGGAGTCTGGTATTCAGCCGACGCCCGCATAAAAAATAATAAATTAATTATTCTGTCCAAAGCCGTTAAGCATCCTGTAAATGTACGATTTGCGTGGACTAATACTGCTACACCTAAGCTATTTAATAAAAATAATTTACCAGCTTCTTGTTTTACGACATCGGATTTTTAAAAAGAAAAATAACAATTTATAAAAGAGAATTATGTTGAGAAAGTTTTTTTACCTGTCTCTGGTATTTGTTTTAGGATCTTGTTCTGTTGAGAACAAGAATATTGCATTTGACAATCCAAGCCTAAGTTATGAAGGTCGAATTGGTTTTCGTTCTGATGCTGCAGAGCTTTTCTGGTCAGGAACATCTGTAAATATACAATTTGAAGGAAGTGGTATTGCTGCCATTTTACAGGATTTAGATACGGCAAATTATTATAATGTAATTGTTGATGATCAGGTAATTTCAAACTTGCATACCGATACACTGAAAAGGAAATTCATACTTGCCTCAGGTTTGACGGAAGGAAAACATCAGGTGAAATTGTTTAAGCGCACGGAATGGGATAAAGGGAAAACTTTGTTTTATGGTTTTGAATTACAAGAGGGAGCAAAACTTCTGCTAGCGGAAACGCCAAAAAAGAGAAAAATAGAGTTCTACGGAAATTCCATTACCTCTGCCTATGGAAATGAAGATACTAGTGGAAAAGATCGTCCGTATGGTTATTTTCAAAATAACTATGAATCATACGCAGCTATTACGGCAAGACATTTTAATGCTCAATACCATTGTATTTCAAAAAGTGGTATAGGTGTCATAGTTAGTTGGTTTCCATTAATTATGCCTGAAATGTATGATCGAACCGATCCAAACGATGCAACTTCGAAGTGGGATTTTTCCAAATATACACCCGATGTGGTAGTCATCAATCTCTTTCAAAATGATTCGTGGATAGTTAACATTCCAAAAAATGAGCAGTTTAAAAATAGATTTGGGACGCAAGAACCGGATTCTATTCGCATTATTTCTGCCTATACGGATTTTATAATCTCCATTCGGGATAAATATCCCAATGCTTCAATTATATGCACGCTGGGAAGCATGGATGCAACTAAAGAAGGATCTGTTTGGCCAAAGTATGTGAAGAGTGCTGTTGATCAGTTGAATGATTCTAAAGTACACACTTGTTTTTTCCCATTCAAAAATTCAGGAGGGCATCCCAATGTTAATGAACATCATGCAATGGCTGACAAATTAATAGGATTTATTGAAGACAATGTTGAATGGTAATTTCTATTTAATTCACCTCTGATTTAGAGTGAAAGTATCATTTTAACATACTTTGTTAACATTTGGGACAGTATGCTTCAGGCTTCAGTTTGTAATTTTGCCGGAGATAAATCTAAAATATTATAATATCATATTTTTAGATTGATCTTATTAGCAATTTTATTGGACCAAAGTAATAAAAGGTAGTATTGGGAAATCGGTACTGCCTTTTATTCTGTTTAAATATAAACCTTTTAGGTTTGCTACTTTTTTTGATAGCAATAAGATGAAAAACAACAACGCTTAATAAAAGCGAGGAATTCAGATGGGAAATAGATCTTGACACGGGTTTAGAAAATTCTTAACCTGAATTTGATAAATTGTGTTAAAAAGGAAATTAGAATAAAGAGTTAGCCTCATAAAACTATAGTATGGTAAAGAAAGTCAATTTAGCAGTTTTATTAATAGTTGGTTGTATCGCGTGTTTATCGGCACAGGATTATTTCCCTAAAAAGGATTTGCTGTCTATTGGTGTGTATTATTATCCGGAGCAATGGTCACCTGAACAATGGGAGAGAGACATTAAAAATATTGCCGATAATGGATTCGAATTTATTCATATGGCAGAATTTGCATGGGCTCAGATGGAACCATCTGAAGGCAAGTATGATTTTTCATGGCTTGATAAAGTAATTGAGATGGCTGATAAAAATAGGCTAAAAGTGATTTTGGGTACACCGACCCCTTGCCCTCCGGTATGGCTCGGAATTAAGTATCCCGAAATATACATGCAAGATGGAAGTTATCAATCTAAAGAACATGGAACTCGCGCAAATCTGTCTTTTTCCAACCCGATTGTTTTGGAGTATACACAAAAGATTGTTGAGGCAATGGCCAAGCATTACGCACACAACAAAGCTGTGTTTGGTTGGCAAATCGACAATGAACCAGAAGCTAAAGAGGATTACAGTCCATCTGCGCAATTGGCATTTCAGGAATGGTTGCAAAATAAATATGCAAATATTACTGCACTGAATAAGGCGTGGGGAACATCCTTTTGGAGTCAATTGTATTCATCTTTTGAAGAAGTTAACATTCATAATGCTCAAAATGTAGGTTGGTGGGGAGCAAATCCTATTGCTTTATTAGATTTCAAACGCTTTACAGCGGATATGCAAGCATCTTTTTTAGATTTTCAGGCAGAAGAATTACGAAGATATATTGATGAATCACAGTTTGTAACTACAAACTATGTGGCAAAAGGAAACCAGACGGATCCGCGAAGAAGTAAAAAACTTGATTTTGCTTCATTTACAGCTTATCCAAATTATGGCGGCAGTAATATTGGAGAGTTGGGATTTCGCTTAGGTGATCATTCGGTGCTAATGTATGCCAATGATTATTATAAGTCGATAAACGGTATTACAGGAGTTATGGAATTGCAGCCAGGACAGGTAAATTGGGCTAATTATAATTCATTATTGCAGCCAGGTACAGTTCGCATGTGGTTGTGGCATTGTTTTGCTGGTGGGAATTCTTTCGCATGTACCTATCGTTACCGGCAAGTACTTTTTGGAGCGGAGCAATACCATCATGGTATCGTAACAACAGATGGACTTACCTTAAGTCAAGGAGGAGAAGAGTATGTTCAGGTTATTAATGAAATGAATAAGTTAAGGCAGAATTATAGCAAGAATTCTAAAATTCCTGCAAGCATTAAGAAAAGAAAAACGGCTGTTATGTGGTCGTTTGATAATCTTTGGAATCTGGAAAGACAGAAACAAACTTACCAGTGGGATACATGGAAACACATGCAGCGTTATCAGGAAATTCTTCATTCGTTTGGTGCACCTGTTAGTTTTATTTCAGAAGATGATGATTTTGATGATTACGAGTTTCTTGTAGTTCCTGCTTACGAAATGGTAGATGAGGCGTTGGTTCAGAAATGGAAAAAGTATGTTGCAAAAGGAGGGAAGCTTATTATTTCACCACGAACCGGAGCTAAAGATAAGAATGTTCATCTGTGGGAAAGTAATTTGTCTGGAATTATGAATGATCTAATTGGTGGTGAAATCCATTCATTTGATATGCTTCCTGTTGGTAAATTTGGGAATATTTTAATGGATGGAAAAAGTTACAAATGGAGTTCATGGGGAGATTTAATTAAACCAGAAGATAAAACTGAGGTCGTAGCTAGTTATACCGATCAATTTTACAAAGGAACTGCCTGCATCTTGAAAAATGAAATTGGTAATGGGCAAGTTTGGTATATTGGAGCAGAATCTGTTGATGGGGATTTGGAACGAAATCTTTTGAGAAATATCTATCAGAAAAATAATATTGGG
>JBFFMG010000328.1:0-4113 GCA_041554215.1 Labilibaculum sp. | reverse complement strand
TAACATCGAAGTCATTATAGGGATGTAGGAAAACAGCTCCCGTTTTATTCACCACTTCATTTAATGTTGTTTCCCTTGCTTCAAGGGTAGGGATGCATTCAATAATTTCGCCACCATAATCTTTTACTGCAGTTTTCTTAATTTCAGGTGCATTCGAAGGCATTACAATATATGCTTTGATTCCTTGTGCTTTAGCCGCAAGGGCTAATGCTTGTGCAAAATTACCTGATGAGTGAGTGGCAACTCCAAATTCCTTTTCAATCTCAGACAGTTGTAGAATAGCATTTGTAGCTCCACGCATTTTAAATGCTCCCATTTTCTGAAAATTCTCACACTTAAAGTAAATTTCAGCTCCAGCAATCTCATTAATAAGCTGTGAGCTCATAACAGGTGTTCTGTGAATGAATTTTTGAATTCTATGTTGGGTTTCCAGTAAATTCTCTTTGGTGATCATGTCAGATGATTTTTAAAATGATTTAATATCTCAAAAGATAGGGCAAAAAAAATAGGAAGTCCATATTTGGGCTTCCTAAATTATCCTATTTCATTGCTTCCAATGACTCTTTTGCTGCTTGTATGGTTTTGTCTAGCAAGTCATAAGTTAATGAATTCGATAGAAAATAACTTTCGAATGATGATGGAGGAAGATAGATACCTCTTTTCAACATTTCATGAAAGAATTTAGGGAACTTTTCGTTATTAGCGGTTGCTGCCGTGTCAAAATCTACCACATCAATATCCGTAAAGAAAACACTAATCATTGAACCGCAACGGTTTATTTTGTAGGCAAAACCAGATTCAGAAAGGACTTTATCCAATCCTTTGTGAAGGTATTCTGTTTTATCCGCAAGCTCGGTGAAGTACTGAGGATTCTCATTTAATTCTTTTAAAAGTGTTAATCCTGCAATCATGGCAATAGGGTTACCCGATAAAGTTCCCGCCTGATAAACGGGTCCTACAGGAGAAACAATTTTCATGATTTCATCTGGTCCGGCATAAGCTCCAACTGGCATTCCACCGCCAATAACTTTACCAAAAGTTACTAAATCAGCCTTAACACCAAAGTATTCCTGTGCTCCACCTTTACCCAAACGAAAACCCGACATCACTTCGTCGAAAATCAATAGAATTCCCTCTTTGTCGCATAGTTCACGCAAATCTTCCAGAAAACCTTTTTTAGGAAGTACGCATCCCATGTTTCCAGCTATTGCTTCTACTATTATGGCAGCAATTTCCCCTTTGTTTTCAGCAATTAATTGCTTTACGTTTTCAATATTGTTATACTTTGCTGTTAGAGTGTCGTTTGCAGTTCCCGGAGTTACGCCAGGTGAGTTTGGTACACCAAAAGTACTGGCGCCACTACCAGCTTTAATCAAAAATGAATCGGCATGACCGTGATAACAACCTTCAAATTTGATGAACTTATTTCGACCGGTATAACCTCTGGCAACACGAATTGCACTCATGCAAGCTTCAGTGCCTGAGTTTACCATTCTAACTTTATCAATATTGGGAACCATATCGACAATTAACTTGGCGATTTCAATTTCCAGTTCGGTTGGAGCTCCAAATGAGGTCGAATCTTCAACCTTAGCCTTAATAGCGTCAATTACTTTTGGATATGCATGACCCAAAATCATAGGTCCCCATGATGAAATGTAATCGATATACTCGTTTCCATCAACATCGGTAAGGATACTGCCTTTTGCTTTTTTAATAAAAACAGGAGTCCCACCAACCGAGTTAAATGCTCTAACTGGGGAATTTACTCCACCAGGAATGTACTTGTTGGCTTCGGTGAATAATTCGGAACTTCTTTTGTATTGATACATATTGTATAGGTTTTATGAATTTAAATAGTTGTGACAAATTTCAAGTAAGGAGAAAACATCAGTTCTTTCAGACATAACCACATGCTCTGAAAAATCCAAAAGTTTAACGGCAGTTGTGCTTCCAATGGCAATGCATGGAATTGTATCTTTTATTTTGTATTTACTGAAAAAGCTGGTTACCGCACTCGGACTGCAAAAGCAAATGGCATCAAAATCATTAGTATTTACATCTGGCTGATGCAAATTGGTTTGATAGCACTCAATTTCTTCCAAATCCAATTCCTTTTCAGTCATAAAATCAGAAACAATATTTTGCCTTAAATTGCCTGAGAAGTGAATGTAAGAGGAGGCTGTTTGCTTTTCAAGGAACTCTATTAAGGATTGGGAATTGTGTTGTTCCGGAAGCACAGCTTTAATTCCAATTTTTAAAAGTTCTTCGGCAGTTTTATCTCCAATTGCATAAACCGTTTTCTTTTGTAAGGAGCTAAATGAGTCTATCGATTTAGCGATGCATTTAACTGCATTTTGACTGGTAAATATCCAGTTAGACTCTGGTTTCGAGTTAATTAATTCTATTTTATTCTCTGTGAGAGATAGTATGTTAATTTGAATAAAAGCTTTAGCTGTTACAGATAGTCCCAATTCTTCGGCATATTTTAAATGCTCAGAATTTAAATCTCGGGTAAAAAGGATATTTTTTTTATCTGCTTTAGGCATAAAAATAGAGTTCAAAATGATTTGTGATCGCAAGCTAACAAATTTAGTAAATCAGACCATTTTTTACACCCTGAAATGTATTATTTTGTCAATTGCTTGAAAATTAGATTATCCGACGATAATCTTTGAATTATTAATCGTTATAATCGTTAAAAAGTATTAAGCTGCTTGCCATTCAGTAATAGCTTTTATACTTTTAGTGTGCTTAAAAAGAAGAGTAGATCATTATTGTGGATGATGAATTTATTGATGACCTCCTTTTAAACAAAACCAATATTTAATAGCAGTAAAGATATTTATGACCGAAATCAATAGTGAAGAAGAGAGAAGGCAGATTTTGTACAGGTATAAGCATTTGCTGGTTACGTGTAAAAATATTGTTACCAGAGCAGATATAAGATTAGTTCGAAAAGCATTTGAATTAAGCTTGCAAGATCATGAAGGAGAAAGAAGGACCAATGGAGAACCAACTATTTATAAAAGCATCTCGATAGCTCAAATTGTTGTTGAAGAACTCGGACTTGGAAGAACGTCTCTAATTTGTTCTTTATTATATGATGTTGTTCAAAAAAAGCACATTACTCTTGATGAAGTAACTGATTTGTTTGGTTCTAAGGTTACTCAGATTATTCAAGGTTTGGTTAAGGTAACTGATATTTATAATCAAAACCCAACTCTTCAATCTGAAAATTTTAGAAAGCTATTGCTAAGCTTTGCGGATGATGTTCGCGTGGTGCTTATTATTATGGCGGATCGTTTGTTTAATCTGAGAAATTTAGAAAACAAATCGATCGAAATTCAACAAGCCTTAGCTAAAGAAATCGAATTTCTCTACATTCCATTTGCACATCGCTTAGGAATGTATAATGTGAAATCTGATATGGAGGATTTGGCATTGAGATATTTACTTCCTGATGTTTACTTCGAGATTCAAAAGAAATTGAAGGATAGTGAGGAGGAACGCGAAAAGTATATTAAAGATTTTGTGAATCCAATTAAGGCTGAATTGGATGAGCAAGGCCTAAATTATAAAATTAAAGCACGAACTAAATCCATTGCTTCTATTCTTCATAAAATGAAGAAAAAGCAAGTTGAGTTCGAAGAGGTTTATGATATTTTTGCCATTAGAATAATATTAAAAGCAACTCAGAAAAAAGAAAAATCGGAATGTTGGAAAGTTTATTCTGCTGTAAGTGATTTATATAGACCTAATCCTAATCGATTAAGAGATTGGATAACGATACCAAAATCAAATGGTTACGAATCTCTTCATACAACAGTTATGGGGCCTGATAACCGTTGGGTTGAAGTTCAGATTCGTAGCAAGCGAATGAACAAGATTGCCGAACAAGGTTTTGCTGCACATTGGAAGTATAAAGGCGGAAAAGGTGAGGGAGGATTGGATGCATGGTTGCAGGATATTCGTGAGGTTATTGAAAGTCATGGAAGTGATTCTATCGATTTGATAGATAATTTTAAAGCTGATTTATATCACAAAGAAATATATGTTTTTACTCCTAAGGGAGATTTAAAGCAATTAACTGCTGGAGCAACAGTACTCGAT
>JBFFMG010000327.1:0-4116 GCA_041554215.1 Labilibaculum sp. | reverse complement strand
ACTAATGTCTAAATTTTTAGTGTAGTTATATCCCAATTCAAAAATATCCTGGGCATGATTGCCATTCAATATTTCGAATTCCCGTAGGCCTGTTGGTTCAATAAAAAGGGAACATTTTTCTTTATGTCGAATTATATTTGAATGGACACCCAGTTGGAAAGTTCGGGAGGCAACTTGCACTAAATTATCAAATTTTTCAATTTTTTGAACCGGACTCACATTAACAGCAATTATTACATCGCATTTTTGTAGTAGAGGAGAAATAGGCAGATTATCGAATAGACCACCATCCGAATACAACTTACCATCAATTTCGACAGGAGAGAACAGTACTGGGATACTCGCCGAGGCTAAAAGATAGGTGGTTAAATCTCCCTCTTTAATATATTCAATCCTGCCATCGTTTAAATTCGAAACAGCAATGAACATCGGAATCTTTAAATTTTCAATTTTGTTGATCTTAATATGCTTTTGAATGTCTTTTTTAAGACCATCTAAACTAAACAATCCGTATTTGGGATACTGCAATTTGGAGTAAGCCATCAAAGTTTTATCTTTAAGAATCGATAAAGTTTTTTCATAAGAATACCCTGAAGCAATAAATGCACCAACTAAAGCTCCTGCACTTACTCCGGAAATGATATCTGGACGAATCCCTTTTTCATCAAGAGCTTTTAACACCCCCAAATGCGCAAAGCCTCGAGCTCCTCCTCCTCCTAAAGCAATTCCTATTATCATTTTCTATTCTAATTTAAACGACGAATTGTAAATAATTCCTATTACATTTCCCCAAGGATCAATAACACTTGCAGCCATTAAATCACCACCAACATTAGTTGGTTCTTCATGTGTTACAGCACCACACTCAATTAAATGTGAAAAGGTTTTGTTGATGTCATCAACGCCCCAATAGGCAATTACACTATCGGTTTTTCGTGAAGGAGGTTCTGTCTCGGGTAAAAGGCCAAGTTCGTAACCTCCAATAGTAAACCCGACATAAAAATCTTCGTCGAAATAGGGGGAGGTATCAAAAGCTTTGGAGTACCACTTTTTGGCTTTTGTTAGTTCGTTTGTTTTGTATACTGCAGTTCGAAGGCCTAAAAAAAGTTTTTCCATAAGTAGTAAATTAGCTGTTTCGTGATTTAAATATGTTTTTTATTGTGGAATGAAATTTAGTAATCCATAAATTACTCATTTGATTCTAATTAAATCGTAATTTTTGGTCTTTTATTTCCAAAAAAGAGCTTACCATTTTAGATAAGTTCTTTGTGTTTTACTCCTTACTATTCTTTATGGCTCCTTTTATAATTTCGTCTACAACTGATGTATCGAGTAGGGTAGATATGTCTCCAAAATTAGAATAGTTTTCTTCGGCAATCTTTCTAAGTATTCGTCGCATAATTTTACCCGATCGAGTTTTAGGCAAACTTCTAACCAATTGTATTCGGTCTGGTTTGGCAATTGGCCCAATAATTTTTGTAACAGCTTTTCGGATACTGGTTTTAATACCTTCTTCACCACCCGTTGAAAGTTCTCCGCAGACAACAAAAGCATAAATTCCTTGCCCTTTAATATCATGAGGGAAGCCAACAACGGCTGATTCATTCACTAATGGGTGTTCATTAATAGCGTTTTCTACTTCAGCAGTTCCCATTCTGTGTCCAGATACATTAATAACATCATCAACACGCCCAAGAATTCTGTAGTAGCCATCTTCATCACGCTTAACACCATCACCCGTAAAATATAGATTTTCATAGGTGCTGAAATATGTTTTTTTAAATCTCTCATGGTCACCCCAAATTGTCCGAAGCATTCCAGGCCATGGATATTTAATACACAAATTTCCCTCTACACTTTTTCCTGATAATTCTTTTCCTTCAGCGTCAATTATTATGGGTTGAATACCTGGTAGTGGAAGGGTTGCAAAGGAAGGTTTGGTGGGAATAATTCCTGCAATTGGACTAATAGCAATTCCTCCGGTTTCTGTTTGCCACCATGTATCAACTATTGGGCATTTATTTTTCCCCACATGATCGTGATACCAGTGCCAGGCTTCTTCATTAATTGGTTCGCCAACTGTACCAAGTACTTTTAAAGAGGAAAGGTCTTTATTTTCAACAAATTCCTGCCCCATCGACATCAATGAACGAATGGCTGTAGGAGCAGTATAGAACTGAGCAACATCATATTTATTTACAATGTCCCAATATCTACCTGCATCCGGATAGGTTGGTATTCCTTCGAACATTATGGTTGTGGCTCCATTTAATAATGGGCCGTAAACAATATAAGAGTGTCCGGTAATCCAGCCAATATCAGCAGAACAAAAATAGATGTCACCATCGCTGTATTGAAACACATTTTTAAATGTATATGCAGTGTATACCATATAGCCACCACAAGTGTGAACTATCCCCTTTGGTTTATCGGTTGAGCCAGAGGTATAAAGAATAAATAAAGTATCTTCCGAATCCATCGTTTCGGCTTCATGATCCTCTTCCACATTAGCCATGCATTCGTGCCACCACAAATCCATTTTATCATTGAAAGTAATTTGTGAATTAGTGCGTTGAACAACAATTACCTTTTCTATCGTTGGACAAGTTTCTATAGCTTCATCAACAATTTCCTTAATCGGGATAATTTTACGTCCACGATAACCACCATCCGACGTAATTACCATCTTAGCCTTAGCATCAATTATTCTGTCGGCAAGAGAATTGGCCGAGAAACCTGCAAATACGATGGAGTGGATAGCGCCAATTCTAGCACAAGCCAACATAGCGATGGCCAATTCAGGAATCATTGGCATATAAAAGGCTATTCTATCCCCTTTTTTAATCCCATTTTGCAGTAATACATTGGAAAACTTTTTAACCTCTATAAACAGCTCATTGTAAGTTAAAACTCTATTCTCATCATTTGGATCATTTGGCTCCCAGATTAAGGCTGGTTGATTTCTGCGGGTGAAAAGGTGTCGTTCAAAAATATTTTCTGTAATGTTCATTTTTCCATTGATGAACCAATTGATTTTTGGTTCAGAAAAGTTCCAGTCTAATATTTTATCCCATTTTTTTCTCCAAAAAAAACTCTCTGAGATTCGACTCCAAAATTCTTCTGGCTTTGTCACACTCTTTTGATATTCATGAATATAACCGCCAAGAGTACTAATCTTATCAATCATGTGTAATGGTATTTGGTTAATAGTTTAAATCTAGATATCTCAATATATGAAATTCTACATTCATTGCCCAATAAAATATTTATGCTTATACTTATTTTTTGAAAAGACTAAGGAAAACTTTTTATAGGTGTAATAAAATTTATAATTTGCTATCTTATTAGGTATACTCAACACTTCAGTTAAAAGGGTGAGTTAAAAAAAATAATATATAAGAAATAGAATGAATAAAAAAACGGTTTTGGTTATTATACTGGTGTTGATCCTGATACTTTCAATTAGTAGTGTTTTAGTGATAAATGGCTTTCCAAATCTTACTATTGATTGGGCGGATCAATCAAAATATGTAGGCAAACAATATATAAAAGTACTTGGCTTTTTAAGCGTAATGGGATTGGTATATATCCTTGTTGAGGGATTGAAAATATCTAAGCTCGAAAAACAAGAAGAAGATAACAATATTGAATAGTGAATTTGCGACTATATTAGAATATTTCAGAAGCTTGAACTATCTGATTTTGTTGAGGTTTTAGACTGGGATTTAAAAAAAAATGAGTGCTCTAGTATTTTTTTTATTTGTAAGAGTATTTTTAATTGAAAAAATGGTTTTATTTGCAAATTAACGCGGTTGAGAAACAACAAATTTATTTTATGATTTAGTAGATGAAAAACACCTATTTTGATTTGATTGAGCAGAGCTATTATTTTCCACAGGAGGGCTTTGATTTGCGAGATGGTTCCCTAACGTTTCAGGGGATTTCTATGAAATATCTCATTGAAAAACATGGCACTCCATTTAGATTTTTTTACCTTCCTCGAATTGGAGATCAAATAAAAAAAGCCCGAAATCTTTTTAATAAGGCAATTAAAAAAAATAATTACAAAACAAAAAGCTCTGGCTAGCAGACCAGACAGAAACGAAAAGTGTCCTT
>JBFFMG010000326.1:0-4146 GCA_041554215.1 Labilibaculum sp. | reverse complement strand
CATTTCCTCTGGCTATTTATTATTTTCATCAGTTTCCGTCTTACTTTTTACTTTCAGGATATGTCGTTATTATTATGGCAGGAATACTAATTTATCTTTCGGCAACACTTCTAATTTTGTCTCCAGTACATCTATTTTCTCAAAGTCTAGGATGGTTGTTGCGAAATATTGTTGAGGGTATGAATTATTTAATTGTGAAAATACAAGGACTTCCTGGCTCTGTTCTAAGAGAAATATCACTCAGTCAATATCAGTTAATCAGTACGTATTTTCTTATTTTTTCATTAATTGCACTTGTTTCGTTTAAACGTAAAAAAGCTGTTTTTGCAGTAGTTGTAGTTTTAATTTGTTTTCAATTACCTAGCACAATTCGCACTTTTCAAGCTCCTAAAAAGGAGATGTTGGTTTTTAATTCTCGTGGACACAGTGTAATCGCATTTGTGGATGGTAGTAAAGGATTATTTTTAGTTGATGCTAAATTTTCATTGGACAATCGAAACAAACTTATTCAGCCCTATGTTTTAAATGAGAAGTTGAATGAGATTAGCTGTGATACATTAAAATCTATTGATATTAGGATGTTTGGTAATGAAGTTGTTGCTATAATCGACAAAAACAATTATCAGTTGAAGGAAATATTGAAGGCTAGTCAACCAAATTATATTATTTTACGTTCGAATGGTTTGCAATCGATAAAAATGATAACAAAAGAATTTTCACATTGTAAAATTATTCTTGATGCTTCAAACTATCAGCGAGATCGAAAAAAATATCTTCTAATGGAAAAAGAGTATGTTGTGAATCTTTTTGATGTACAAGAACATGGAGCTTATATTTGTGCCTTGTCAATTGAAAATTAAGTTTCATCATCGAAAGAAAAGCTTTCGGATTACCGCTTTGATTTCAGAAACACTTTTGGTAATTTAGAGAGTTAGGCTAATTAATATTTTTTAACAAATAACTTTAGATTTTGCTTGATTATGTGTTAATTTGCCGCTTCAAATTCCATTTATTTAACGGAACAAAGTTATGAAGATTGTAATTGCTGGCGCAGGGGCAGTAGGAATACACTTAGCGAAAATGCTAAGTAATGAAGATCATGATATTATTTTGCTGGATAGCAATGAAGAGAAATTAAAGGAAATTGATTCTCACTTGGATTTATTAACCATTGTAGGGTCAAGTTCATCTCTGAATGATCTTAAAGAAGCTCGTGTTAAGAAAGCTGATCTTTTTATTGCGGTAACTCAATCCGAGGAAACCAATATAACCTCCTCTATTCTTGCTAAGAAATTAGGTGCAATCAGAACAATTGCTCGTATTGATAATCAGGAATATTTGATTCCTGAGAATCGAGAATACCTTAAAAGTTTAGGAATAGATGAATTAATCTATCCAGAACGTTTAGCTGCTAAAGAAGTAATTAGTTATTTATCTCGATCAGGAACACGCCAGTTGTATGAATTTTCGGGAGGAAAACTGATTTTATATGGAATAAAAATTAGCAGTAAATCAGTAATTATGGATAAAACCATGGCTGAAGTTGCTGAAATGACAAGTGCAATGGATTTTAGAGCTGTTGCTATTAAACGTGATGACTCAACCTTAATTCCAAGAGGACATAACCGATTTTCCAGAGGCGATTTGGTTTTTGTCGTAAGCAAACCAGATGCTATGGAACGTGTGATGAATCTTGCAGGAAAAGAGAAATACGAGATTAAAAATGCAATGATTTTGGGAGGAAGTCGTATTGGTCAGAAAACAGCAATGGAACTGGGCAAGACGATGAATCTGAAATTAATTGAAATTGATAAGGACAAAAGTTTAAAACTTGCTGATTTACTTCAAGATACATTGGTTATTAATGGGGATGGCAGGGATAAGGAATTGCTGAAAGAAGAAGGAATTCACAAAATGGATGCTTTTGTTGCTGTAACAGGTAATTCAGAAACCAATATTTTAGCTTGTTTGTTAGCTAAAAAAATGGGAGTGAAGAGAACAATTGCTGAGGTTGAAAATATAGATTACATTAATTTAGCTGATAATATTGGTGTTGGAACCATGATTAATAAAAAATTATTGGCTGCCAGTTATATTTATCGTTTTACGATGGATGCTGATGTTCAGCATTGTAAATGGTTGACTGTTTCGGAAGCTGAGGTTGTGGAATTAGTTGCAAAACCAGATTCTAAAATCACTAAAGGCATAGTAAGAGACCTTAACTTTCCTGAGGATGCTAATATTGGTGGGATAATAAGGGGGGAAGAAGGAATTATTGTAACTGGGGATACTCAAATTTTAGCCAATGATAAAGTAGTTGTATTTACTCTTCCTTCTGCAATTAAAAAAGTCGAGAAGTTCTTCAAATAATAGTAAAAGCCGAATTTATTGAATTCGGCTTTTTTACCATACTTTTTTTAGGGAATGAATTTTAACAATATTTTTTCCACGAAAGAAAATGTAAAATAAGCTAGTCCCAAATGCTCAATTGGAAATTTGTTTTTTATGTAATGGCGGTTTTAATGATCGTGGAAAGTTTCTTTCTGATTATTTGTTCCGCTGTAGCTTTACTTTATGGGGAAGGTGATTTCATTTACTTTGTGCAGTCTGCCGGAATTTCTCTTTTTTTTGGTGGCATTGTATATCTTTTTACTCAAAACTGCAAGCGGGATATTGGAAAAAGAGAAGCATTTCTTGTAGTAAGTTTGGTATGGGTTGTTTTTTCTGTTTTTGGGGCATTACCGTTTCTTTTAGGTGGATACATTTCAAATTTCACAGATGCTTTTTTCGAGACTATCTCAGGATTTACAACTACAGGAGCTTCAATTGTAAACGATATTGAGGCCTTACCTCATGGTATTTTATTTTGGAGATCTTTAACCCATTTGTTGGGAGGTATGGGAATTTTGGTTTTAACTGTTGCCATTTTGCCCGTTTTTGGAATTGGAGGAATGGCGATGTTTAATGCCGAATCTGCAGGTATTACACCCGATAAATTGCACCCGCGTATTAAAGAAACTGCGCAACGTTTATGGGGAATTTACATGTTGCTGGTTGCAGTTGAGACTATCTTTTTGGTTTGTGGTGAAATGGATTGGTTTGATGCTATTTGTCATTCTTTTGGAACTTTAGCATCTGGTGGGTTTTCTACCAAAAATTCGAGTATTGTTAATTATTCGCCATACATCCAATATGTTCTTATTGTTTTTATGTTTCTGGCTGGAGTCAATTTTACACTCCACTATTTTGCAATAAAAGGCCGGTTAAGTAAGATATGGAACAATCAGGAATTTAAAGTGTATGCAGGCTTAATAGTATTGGTAACAAGTATTATTACATTGACCTTAGTTTATTTGGATCATGGGCCTTTTGAAAAGTCTTTTCGTGATGCATTATTCCAAGTTACTTCAATAATTACAAGTACAGGTTTTGTAAGTGCCGATTATTCGTTATGGCATCCATATCTAGTATTTCTAATTTTTGGCTTGATGTTTACTGGTGCTTGTGTTGGATCTACATCGGGCGGAGTTAAAATTCTGCGCCATTTACTACTTTTTAAAAATAGCATACTCGAATTTAAGCGAATGATTCATCCTTCGGCTGTATTACCCGTTCGCTACAATAAAGAGATGGTAGGGCAAGATGTGATTTCGAAGATTTTGGCTTTTGTGATCTTGTATTTTATGGTTTTTTTTATTGGATGTTTTGCCATGACTTTAGTTGGCTTGGATTTAATTTCGGCTATGGGGGCAGTAGCTACAACCATGGGAGGAATAGGTCCTGGATTAGGTTCTGTTGGACCCATGAATAACTTCGCATCTGTTCCTGAGGTTGGAAAATGGGTTCTTTCATTTCTAATGCTGCTAGGAAGATTAGAGTTATTCACCTTTTTAATTATTTTTGTTCCATCTTTTTGGAAGAATCAATAGACTTTGTTTTTTCTAAAACCTTAGAGTGATATCTTTGGTTAAATCTTAAGCCTGTAAAAGTGGTAAAGCATAAAATAATACTTAATATTCTTGGGAAACTTTTGGTTGGAGAAAGTTTCTTCTTGTTTCTATCGCTCTTAGTTTCATTACTATATCAGGAATCTGATACAATGGCTTTTGTAAAGTCAATTTTAATAACTTTCTCGGTAGGAAGTTT
>JBFFMG010000325.1:0-4153 GCA_041554215.1 Labilibaculum sp. | reverse complement strand
CGATTAAATATGGCTGAAATTGCTGCGGATAATTTGTTATCCGCAGCAATTTCAGCCATATTTAATCGTGACAAAAACCACTTCTCCTCACCTTTGGTAAAATTGAATTGCTTCTGATTAAGACTTGTAATCTTACAATCTCCTCCAAAATCTTTATCCATATCCGAGCTCATAATCAATTTCTCTTCTTTCTGATTATGCGACCACGATCCTACATCAATTCCCTGAGTTATAATAAATCCATCAGCACTGTAATCGATAACAAATAATGGTTCATCAACTTGATCGCCCACCACTATTTTAGTAACCAGCCAGCTTCCACTTATTTTTGAATCCTGAGCATTTGTCACTTTTACCAGCGACAGCAAAACGATAAGAATAATTGTTGCTTTTTTCATTTTTATTTGGATTTAGATGGGTTACCTAACACTTTCACAACTTCATTATAAGCATCTCTAATTTCACTATCGCTCAAATCAGGCTTCCTTTGTTTGGCTCGTTTTCTGAAATCTTCGTAATACATAAAATTGGTTTGCTTTTGGAGCTTTTCATATTCCTTTTCGGCATTTTTCAGCATTTTTCCCAATTCAGGTTTGGCTTCCTCAAACTGTTTCTCGGCCTTTTTCAGCTCCTTGTCCAATTGACTTTCCTGTTCTGGCTTGTTTGGTTTTTCACCTTCTTGTCCAATGGCATTGTCTGCATTGATGTATGCATTAATGAATTGAAAAGCATCCTCTTTCGTCAAGCCACTTTGATCGTTTTTCACCTCATCCATAATTCCCATCTGATTCAACATCAGATCGAAATCGCTTTGATTGGGTGCCTTTGTACTGTCTTTCTCATCGTACTTTAAGAAAAAGTCAATCATGGGTTTGGTGGAATCAATCATATTTTTATTTGCCTTCAAGTAAGTATCCATAATCACATCAGCTCCTTCTTTTTCAACTTTTTCCTGAGCAAACAAGTTGGAACCTGCAATTAAGAAAAGCGCGATCATTACTATTTGTTTCATGATTTTTTTTTGATAATGATTAAAAACATCCTAGCAGATATAAATCACTGATTTACATTTCTGTAATATCTTTATAAGGAAAATTCGGAAGTGTGAAATAGCTATTGGCAACGGAAACATCAAATTTGATACTTGTGGCTTCCTTTATGATGGTGATTCCTGCCATACTTGTTACAATCTTCAGAGTTAATCCTCTGTAAATCCATTGTTTAACCCCAAGAAGATCCCATACTTCACAGTCGTAACCAAGAACAACTTCATTATCCATTTGAACTCCTCCCAAACTTATCATGGTCTCTTTCCCAGCTTCAAGTGCATCTAAATTATTCTGACGCATATAGTCAATTAATGGATCTTCTTTTGTGTAAATTATGCCGTGTTTGTAATCAACTACATAAATTTTCTCATTATCAATTTTATAGGCATTTCGAGCATTTGTAGTTGTCGATTCCTCTATTCCATTGGCATTAATAATGGTGATCGTTTCCGATTTATCCTCAAAACTCATCTCAAGAGCGCCCCATTTTTTGAAATACAAATCTTCTGTGCCTGATCCGTTCACATATGGACCGGTTATGGAAGTTTCGTAGAGTACAATGCCGGTCTCCACATTATAGCGTTTTATATCTTTACTCTGTAAATCATCATCCTTATCGCATGCAACAAACACTGCAACCAAAAATAAAATACCTAAGTACTTTCCTATATTCTTCATAATTCTGTTTATTATTTATGTATATCGTGCTATAAATTCTTGTTTACTAGTTAGGAATTACATAAAAACCTGTATTTTCCCTTTGTACAATTGTTGTTGTTTTAGCATCCGATCTGCCCAACCAAAAATCTTCTTCCGACCTCGTCATGTCCCCGGTGCTTCCTTCATCCAAATCGCAAGTATAAGTTCCTCCGATTTCTAAATGATCAGATTTGCTGTGAACAGAGCCATCATCATTATAGGTTACATATCGAACTGTCAACCTGTAACTATCACTTTCGTCAACATCAAGAACTTCCATTTTACCCAAATACCCGTCAGACGTACCATAAATGATGGTAGTCCCATTTTTCAGAAGAATTCCCGATTGATTGGAAACCGGAATATTCCCATTTGGCAAGCTTTCCATTTTATTATCAATCGCATTCCGGTCTAAAGAATCGAATATTGAATTGTTGAATGAATTTGAATTAGAAGATGCTGTATTTCCTTCTGTTTTCACGAACTCCACTCGTCTATTATTCGCTTTACCTTCTGGTGTACTGTTATTATCTAATGGCTTGCTTTCTCCGTAACCAGCATAACGTAGTCTGTTCGATGAGATGCCCATTTGAACCAATTTCTCCATCACTACTTTCGCTCTCGCTTCCGATAAACTTTTATTCAATGCATCATCGCCATCGCTATCAGTATGACCTTCGACGCTAAAATTTAAATCCGGTTGTTTTTGTAAGAGTTGGAATATTTCATTGATTGGTCCCATGGACTCTGGCTTTAAGCTTGCCTTGTTTACATCGAAACGAATGCCGTTACAAATAATCTTTCCATCTTGTAGAACTCTATCGTAATACTTAACTCCGCCTTTGGCAATGCGAACATTTTTCACATAGTAAGCTTTGTCGTCAGATAATTCGGCCCAATAAGCTTGTAAACATATTCCTGTTGGGTTGGCTTCATAGTGAGGAATATTTATCAATCGAGTATCATCCATATACACTTTCAACTTCCCTTTTGTATAGGCAATTGAAACATGAATCCATCGAGCCTTATCATTCCAGGTATAATCCAAATCAGGGTGTTCTCCTGAAACGTCGCTATTCTCAACAGAAATATGTTTGTAGCCTATTTCAATTTCCTGACTACTATTCTTCTGATTTTTTAAATCATATAAGTAAACTGAAAACCTATTTCCTTTTACTGGTTTGTAAAAATCAAATTCCACAGTAAATATCTCTGGTAAATAATCTTCACTTGCACTTTTCAGATACGGAACAATAGCAGGCGTTCCATCGATAAACATCATTACATTTTCGCCATTCACACTAGCTATTTCAACCTGTCCTTTCACCAAATCCCAACGACTTGGAAACTCACCATTTTCCTCTGTTACTGCTGGACCATCTTCGAAGATTACAACATCACCCGGAACAAAATCGAATTTATTCCAAACCACATTAGGTGATTTTGAAATTTCATTCCCTACTCTTTCATTATTATTCTCAGTATTTCTATTTGATACATCTTTCTTTTCTGAAGTATTTATAGATTCTTCATGGGTCTCTTTCTTTTTTTTCTTTTTCTTTCCAAATAAACTTCCAATACCTTCTTCTAATTTATCTAAGCCTTTATCTACACCTTTTTCAATTTTATTATTAGCTCGACGTGTACCTTGCTTTTTAACTACTTTATTTGGATCTACTACCTGAGCACTTACTAGCGTAATGCAAAATGACATCAATAACGTTATGAATATTAACTTTTTCATGTGTTCTTATTTTTTAGTTTCGGATACAATGTAAATGTATGGTACGAATCATTTTTTACATATCAATCATGTTCCAAAAACAAACACAGATGTTCTAACCTCTAGTTTACAGCACATTACCAGACAATTTATTGTGCAAATCACAAAGCAAAGAATTCATAATCGGACTGTCATTTTAAGAATTGTAATATCATAACTAAAAACATAGGTTTAATAAATTCACATTAAATAATCCTTTAATTATCTACTCGTTATGTGCTTTACAGAAGTATATATTCTTTTCAGTACATTGTAAAAATCAATGAATTTTTGAAGAAAAGAAGCGGGGAAAGCAAGTAAGCTATTACAAATGTTCCAGTGAGTATTACAAATGTTCCAATCAGATCCCATACCTTACTGGTCAGGCAGTTGTGAGGTGTAGAGAAACAGATAATCCATACCAATATTATGAAACATTCTTGCTTTTATTTGGCAATAACATCGTTTTTTTTGGATTTGATAATTTAGAATGGAGATATTTTGAAGAAAAGAAAGCGGTTTTGAATCACTTATTATCCACATCAAAAAAAAGCACCAACACTTTATCGTTTGATAAAATGTTGGTGCTCACAAATAATTATATTTAGTTATTAGTTAGAATGCTCTTTTATATACTCCGATG
>JBFFMG010000324.1:0-4187 GCA_041554215.1 Labilibaculum sp. | reverse complement strand
TTAAAAAGTTTCTGTTTCTTAAATTAAAAGCCATGGTATGTATTTTTTTATTACGATTACAAAAGTAATTATAATCTGATATTAATAATAGTTAATTAAGAATTATGCTCTACATCGTTTTCGTCGTATTCCATTGTGATCTTAGTTCCATAAGATTTATCGACCAATTTAGTCGCCTCAGTGATAACCGATTTACCACCGCCATTTTCGATAAAACTTAAACAGGCACGTATCTTTGGCGCCATTGATCCTTCTGCAAAAGTACCATCTTCCATATATTTCATAGTATCTGCATGGTTCAAAAACTCAAGTTTCTTTTCGTTTGGACCTCTAAAGTCATGATATACAAAAGAAACATCTGTAAGAATATAAAATTCATCAGCTTTAATTCGAGCTCCAATCAAAGCCGATGCAAGATCTTTATCAATTACAGCCTCAACTGGGCATAAATTACCGTTTTCATCTTCAGAAACTGGAATACCACCACCACCAACAGTAATTACAATATTTCCCTGACGAGCTAAATTTTCAATCACCCTTTCGTTTAGTACACGAATTGGCTTTGGCGAAGGCACAACACGTCTCCATCCACCTTCTGTCTTCACCTCTTCTTTAAAAATCCAGCCTTTTTCAGCAATTAAGCCATCGGCTTGTTCTCTAGTATAAATCTTACCAACTCGCTTTAAAGGATCAGCAAAAGCAGGATCATTCTTATCAACAACAACTTGAGTCACTATTGTTACTACATCCTTTTCAATGCCATTCCGCTTTAATATATTGCGTAAATTTCTCTCAATCATATAACCAATTCCGCCCTGGGAATCAGCCACATCAATATCAAGAGGCATTTGAGGAATACCGTAAAGTTGCTCACCTGCATCGTTTCTCATTAAGATATTACCTACCTGAGGGCCATTACCATGAGCAATGATAACATCATACCCTTCTTTTACAAGAAAAATAAGATTCTCAAGAGTATCAACCGTATTCTGAGTCTGTTCTTCCACAGTCCCTTTTTGATTCCCTCTCAACAAGGCATTTCCACCTAATGCTACAACCGCTAATTTATTTTTCATTATTTTCCCATTTATGTTTTTCTTCTCACTCTGCAAATCTAAAAAAAAATACAATAAAACAATGAAAAACTTTTTTATTTACAACATTATTCAAACTCTGTTTCTCAACACATTAGGTGACTTTTCGATTTACTGTTTAGTACTAAAACATCTAAACACATGAAATTCAAAGCGAACAATCCTTAAAAATTCACTCGTTTGCAAATAGTTATTAATATTCGTAGTTATGTTTATAATTGTGAGTCATTCATCAACTTTAATACTTTTTGGTGTTCACATTGGCTTTTTTATAAAAAACTCCCGAATAATAATGCCTTACATATTTTTTCATATAACTTCAGCCATTATTTTGCGTATAGCTTAGAATGGAATTCAATAGGTAGAATATATGACTTTCGTAAAAATATCATGCAGTTTCATGTAAGATGCCAATTATTATTATTGTATTCCCTAATGTTTTCATACTTTTAGTAAGTTCTATTAATTGTATAAAGTGATCGTTTATCTTGTACTTGAATCATCACTTATTCAATCCAATAAATAGTTCTCTAACCAAAATATTATTTTATGAAACAAGGATTATCTATAATTCTATTTTTATTTCTGGTCTGGGGTTGCAATACAAAATAAGAACTTGAGAATAAAATTAACGAAGGGGTAATTACCTATGATGTTAGTTATTTTTCGACGGAAAAGGACAACCCGATTATTGCACTTTTACCAAACAAAGTAGAATTGCGCTTTAAGGATAACAACATCTGTCTGATATCTGAAGGTTATCTTGGTTTCTTCAGCACAAAATTCATTTCGAAATACGAAAATGAAAACAGCAATATTTTACTAAAAGTATTAAGCAATAAGCTTAACTATGCATTCCCTAAAGAGGAGGTTGCATTCGTATACAGTCAACTTCCTCCAACAAGAATAGAATATCAAGATTCAACCAAGCAAATTGCTGGCTATGAATGCAAACAAGCAACAGTGTATCTTGACGACCAGTCAAAAACCCAATTCAATTTATTCTACACGTCGGAAATTGGACTAAAAGCACCCAATCGCAATACTCCATTATATAAAATTCCTGGAGTACTAATGGAATTTGAAACGACTATGAATCAAGTAAAAACAAAATTCACTGCTCGATCAGTAAGTTTAAGCACTGTTAGCGAGGAAGATTTCAATATTCCAGAAGAGTATGTACTTTCTGATTTAAAGACTTTAAAAAAATACATCGTAGATTTCAATTAATTAACATTTTCTTTTAAACTTATCTTTTTGTTAGCGGATATTCCTATGCTTTTAAATGCCATTTTTATTACTTTTACATAAATTCGTAAATAATACGAATTCTATGAAAATTGAAAAAATATTCAATGGCTAAAAAGAAAGTATCAAACAATACAAAAACGAAATCGCGCTTCTCGGCTCCAAAATTTCTTAGTGATGAAAGAATCAAATTCTTATTTGGTATAACACTTTCTCTATTCACAATTTACATAGGATTGGCATTTGTGTCCTTCTTTTTTACGGGAGGAGCCGACCAGAGCAAATTAGATATTAAGTGGCTCGAATTAATCACCGATTCAAAAGTGCGTGTTGAAAACTGGACGGGTAAGACTGGGGCTTACATCTCTAACTTGGTTATAAACAAAGGATTTGGAATTGCCTCATTTTCATTTCTTTATTTATTAGTAGTCATATCTCTACGAATATGGGGGATCAAAATACAGTCATTACGAAAAACAATTATTTATACCTTACTGTTCTGCATTTGGTTTTCTGTTTTAATGTCCTTTCTATTTGTTCAATCGACATCTCATTCATTTTTATTTTTAGGTGGTGTTCATGGTTTCTTTATTAGTGAATGGCTCATATCAACAATAGGTAATGTAGGCACTCTATTCCTTGTTGTGCTAAGCTTTTTAACTCTTGTAACTTTTGGTTTTCAAAACTCAATTTCTTTTTTTAAGAAAATATTTAAGAGAAAACCTAAAAGTGATCTAACAAAAGACAACGACACTTCCAAATCAATAGACGAAGAAGAATTAGATGAAGAAAATGATACTCAAACAATTGTTCGTCCGCCACATTCAATACATCATGAGCAAGATATTGAAGATACTGGGGTTATTTTAGATTCCGAGTTTTTTCCTGAAGAAGAAATTATTCTTGAAACGAAAGCCACTACTTCTGAGGCTATCAAAAAAGGCTTAGAACTAAAAATTGAAGCTGTATCAAAACAAGAAGAAATTGTAAGCATTAAGCATACACCAATGGAAGATTTTGATCCAACACTTGATCTTTCCAACTACAAATATCCTCCTATTGAACTACTGGAAGCTCACCATGCCAGCAATTCGAGTGTAAGCAAAGAAGAGCTTGAATCAAATAAAGATAAAATTGTAGAAACTCTACGCCATTACAAAATTGAAATAACCCAAATAAAAGCTACAATTGGTCCAACAATTACCTTGTATGAAATTGTACCTGCTCCAGGAATACGTATTTCCAAAATAAAGAATTTGGAGGATGATATCGCCCTAAGTCTTTCGGCCTTAGGAATTCGAATTATCGCTCCAATTCCTGGGAAGGGAACAATTGGTATTGAAGTTCCGAACCGAACACCAGAAATAGTGTCGATGAAGAACATTATTTCATCTAAAAAATTCCAAGAATCAACACATGCACTTCCTGTTGCTCTTGGTAAAACGATATCGAATGAAACTTACACCCTTGATTTAACCAAAATGCCTCACCTTTTGGTGGCTGGTGCTACCGGACAAGGAAAATCTGTTGGTTTGAATGCAATTATAACATCACTTTTGTATAAGATGCATCCCTCTCAGCTTAAATTTGTTCTAATTGATCCTAAGAAGGTAGAATTAAGCATTTACTCTACGATTGAGAAGCATTTTCTGGCAAAACTTCCTGGCGAAGAAGAACCAATTATCACTGATATACACAAGGTTATAGCAACACTAAACTCCTTGTGCATTGAAATGGACTCAAGGTATGATTTATTAAAAAAAGCACATGCCAGAAATATCAAGGAATATAACACCAAGTTTGTTAAACGAGGTTTAAATCCGCAAAATGGTCATCGTTACCTAC
>JBFFMG010000323.1:0-4189 GCA_041554215.1 Labilibaculum sp. | reverse complement strand
TATGGTATAAAGTTGGTTCGGCAATTTAAACTTTCTAATAATCTAAAGGATTCAATACCAGTTGGATCGTATATAGATTTACTATGTATGTCCAATGACCGTGCATTGCTTATGCCAATTGTTGGTACAGAATCGTTTAATGGTCCGGGATCAAATCCTTGATCAATCAGTACTTTCTCAAATGCATCATCTGGAACATAAGTCATTTCAACAATAAAATCTGAACATTCAACCGAATAAGAAGTATATTTATCTTTTAACCAATTTGTATTATTGAACGCTGCTTCAGGATTGTCGGATTGAATGCAAAATAGATATGGGTTTTCATCAATTATCAGATACTCAAGAATATCGTTGTTTCCATTTCTTAGGTTTAATGAAGTAAGTGCATTTGTGGCACAATCTACATCAAGCAAGTTGGTGTTAACACTAAGGTCAAGTTCTGTTATTTTATTTCGGTAACAATAGAAGTACTCAAGCTTTTGGTTAGCCTCTAAATTCAATTCGGTTAATTGATTGCCAGCACAATCAAGATATTTCAGATTCGTATTTGATTGTAAATCAAGCGATGTTAGATTATTACTCCAGCATTCCAGTTCTTCCAGCATTTTAAAGTCTTCGATTCCTGTTAATTCGTTAATTTCTTTATTGCTTACATTTAAAGAAAGAAGTGACTCAATTGCAACTGTAGGAACAGAATCGTCCAACGGTGTAAAATCATAACCGTAATCTGTTAGTGCCTGTTCAAAATTATCATCTGGCACGTAACTCATTTTCATTTTATAGCTTAAACAATTCTCGTTATATACAGCATATGCATTTTTATACCAGTTGGAATTTTCATTTGCCGAATTAACATCATCAACCTGTATACAAAACAGGTATTCATTGTTTCGTGCATCCAGGCTGGTAATCGAATTCGCACCGTTTTGGATATTCAGACTTGTAAGCAGGTTGTTGCTACAGTTAAGGTTGTTCAGGTTTTGGTTATTTTGCACATCAAGATTTGATAATTGATTATTGCTACAATTAATACTACTTAAATTATGGTTGTTTTGAAAATCGAGATTTGTGAGCTGATTAAAACTTGCGTTTACGCTAGATAAATACTGATTGAGAGATAAATCAAGTGAGGCTAACTGGTTATTTTGAATTTGTAAAGTTGTTAAGTTTGCATTGGCATTTATATTCACTTCAGTTAGTGAATTTTTGTAGCAGTATAATTCTTCTAATGCATTAAAATCCTCTATTCCGGTTAGTGAAGCAATGTTGCGATTATCAATTCGTAAGATCTTAATTATTTCAATTCCTAGAGTTGGTACAGAATCGTTTCGAGTGCCGGAATCATAACCTTGATCAATTAAATATTGCTCAAAATTATCATCGGGAATATATGTCATTTCAGGTTGATAGCCGCTACAATTTTCAGAATAAGCAGTGTATTTATTTTTTGTCCAAGTTGTATAACTTGTTGCAGCAGTTGCATCGTCTACCTCAATACAATACAGATTGGGATTTTTAATGGCGTTCATTGTCATTGCTGAGTTATTCCCGTTTTTAAGATTTAAATCGCTTAACTGATTGCTACTACAGGCGAGAAATGTAAGTGAGGAATATAAACTTAGGTCGAGCGTTATAAGCTTATTATTGCTGCAATTTAATTTTGACAGTTGATTATTCACGGGAAGGATTAATTCGGAAATAGTGTTATTACTGCAATCAAGAGTTTTTAAGTTCAAATTTTGGGAGAAATCTGCTTCAGAAAGTTCACAGTTATTACAATTTAATTCTTCTAAATATTTGAAATCCTTGATCCCGGTGAGGTCATAAATGCTACGATAAAATATGTTTAGTTTTGTAATAAATTTGATTTGGTGCGTAGGAACCGAATCATTCAATTCGCCTGAATCATAGCCTAATTGAATCAATGTTTGTTCAAATTTATCATCTGGTATATAGGTCATTTCTGGCACAAAATTCGAACAGTCTTCCGAAAAGGCAGCACCCAGATCTTTATCCCAGGCAGTAAGTGTTGTTATGGCTTCTTCGTCATCTACCTGTATGCATGACAGGTTAGGATTATTCTGACAATTAACATACAGGTTTACATTATTCCCGTTTTTTAGATTCAATCCACTAAGTTCATTCACATTACAATACAGATACCTTAATGAATGAAGCATACTTATGTCAAGATCTATCAGGTTGTTGTAAGAGCAGTATAAATTGGTGATATTGATATTGTTACTAAGATCTAGTGATGATAGTTGATTGTTATAACAGTTTAAGAATGTCAGTGATATGAAATCTTCAATACCATTTAGATCTGCTATGTTCTTACCATAAACGTAGAGAGATTTGAGTGTGTCAATAGTGGCTGTAGCTACTGAATCGTTAAGAATGTCATCCAGTCCCAATTCAATTAGCGCTTGTTCAAAATTGTCATCAGGAATGTAAGTATTCTGAGAAAATAGGTTTGTTGAAAAAATAAACAACGAGAGGAGAAGGGTAACGAAAATTTTCATTGAAAAGGTATGTTTAAGTTTGGCATTTAAACTTAAACAATTACTCGCACATCTTTTTGTTTAACATTATGTTATGCAACAGTTACGAAATAAAGTGTTAATTCCTCCAATAACAATAGCTAAACTGAAGAATTTACTGAAAAAAGGGGAGATACTCACAAAATTATTGTACCCACTGCATTATTTGCAATACTATAAATTAACCTTTATTCAATTCGCCAAGTGCAGCTTCCATACGTT
This sequence comes from Labilibaculum sp., assembly GCA_041554215.1. Lineage (GTDB taxonomy): Bacteria > Bacteroidota > Bacteroidia > Bacteroidales > Marinifilaceae > Labilibaculum. Next base: position 1,424 of record JBFFMG010000323.1, on the reverse strand, counting down.
TCACATAATTATCAATTTGTGCTTTATCTTCAAAACCAAGTATCATCATATCAACGCATCCTAAACCCAAAACAAAACGAAGCGAATTGTCGATCTTTTCACTGTCGTCCCGAAGTTTTCCATCACCAACCAGTTTCATGCCAATAACTCCTTTCCCCGCATCGTGTAATTGCTGAATTACTTCAACAACTTCTTGTGGCTCAGGTTTGTCCATGGCAATTCCGTAAGGATTAATTCGGGCATGCAGAACATCTACCCAATCGCTTTTAACGGCATCTTTCATCGCATCAAGCGAGTGCACCGAAACTCCGTGTGCTTTGATAATACCCTTGGCTTTCAGATTTTCAAGAATATCCATTTGAGGTTTTAAGGTTTCTGTCCAGTTCTCGTCGACCATACAATGAATTTGCACCAGATCTATATAGTCTGAGTTTAATTCTTTTCTAAAACGGTCAACCACAACATCTGCATTTGGGCGTTCCGGTTCCGGAATACCGCCTTTACGTGTCCATATTTTTGTGGTAAGTGTTAATTCATCTCTGTTCATATTTTTCATCGACTCAGCCAGTAAGGCGTGTGTCCCGTACGTATCGGCCAAATCGAAATACCGAATTCCGGTGTCGTAAGCATGATGCAATAAATCGAGACTTTTATGTTTATCTTGTTTTGTTAGGTAGCAAGAACGGTTCGAAGCATGTACTCCGGTTCCCATACCAATTAAGGTTGTTTCAATTCCCGAATTACCTAGCTTAACTTTTTGAAAAGGATCGATTCCTGAAAACCGTGGAGTACTTGAATAAAGCGGATTTGAGAATAATATATGAGCGGTACCGAGACCTAGCGCTCCAACAAATTTCCTACGATTGATAGTATTTTTCGACATAACACGATGATTTTAATGATTCATGCAAAAACAAGTATTGTTCTAATTTACAAAAACAAACAGAGGAAACCATAAAATGGTTTCCTCTGTGCGTATAATTTTTTTTCGTTTTCTTATGAGAACAATACTTAAATCAATTTATGTCTTCATTTTCCTCTTCATCAGAATTAATAGTTTCTGTTTTTTCTTGCTTAACCTCATGAAATGTAACCGCCTTTTCAGGTGTTTCCGGTTTTACTTTTTGAATTGTTACCTTTTCAACCGGACTTACTTTTTTGATTAAATCAATTTTATTACTGATTTTTAATCCGAGAATATAGAAAATAGAGGAGATTAAAATAATTGCTTTCATGTGTTTCTGCTTATGTTTTCAAATTCTACTCCAAATTATGTAAATCAATATAAACTGCGAAATATTATCTGTGAATTGCATCAACTAATCTGCAAACGACAAAAATACGTCTGCAAAAGTTTTTTAGTGAAGTAGTGTTTGGAATAATTATAGCGTATTTCTCCTATTCAATAAATAAGAATTAAGGGG
>JBFFMG010000322.1:0-4195 GCA_041554215.1 Labilibaculum sp. | reverse complement strand
GATGATTTAGCAAACCATTTTATTTCAGATGGCCAGAAAATATTTTGCTCTCCATTTCTAAGTCTATTGATATAAGGTTCTATATCTTCATAGGTTTGAACAGGCAACCTCTCTTTAAATTGCGAGAGAGTACGAATGCTTTTAAAATCATATCTTTTTCCCCACTCAGTATTCGAAGCTTGTTCGATTAATTGCGTAAGAGTTTCTTTCTGAGTTTCAATCGGATGATTTTTGAAAAAATCGATCTGAGAGAGTCTTTTGGTATTGAGCCAGCTAACAAGAGAATTTATAAAAGCCATATTCGAGATGTTTAACTATTTAAATATAAATAATTTTTGCGTTAGGTTTCCTTTCTTATCCATTTATTATGCTTCAGTTATGTTGGTTTTTCTTTATATTTGGTGATCATTGTTAAATATAGAAATTCATTACAAATGAGTATTATTGATATATTGATTGGCATTCCGTTGCTTTGGGCGATGGTTAAGGGTTTTAAGAATGGGTTCATCTTCGAAGTTGCAACTCTAATTGCGTTGATTTTGGGTATTTATGGAGCAATTCATTTTTCCGATTTCACGGCACAATTCATAAGGGATCGTTTTAATTACGATTCTGAATATATGGGTTATATTTCATTTGGGATTACTTTTGTTGTAATTGTAATTGTTGTAAACATTATTGGAAAACTTCTTAACTCATTTATCGAAGCAATTGCTTTGGGAATGTTTAATCGAATATTAGGTCTGTTTTTTGGTTTGTTAAAGGGCATACTTATAATTGGGGTCATTTTCTATTTTGTTAATTATCTGGATGCAAAATTCAAATTTATATCCGACGAAAGGAAGGCCGATAGTATTCTATATAAGCCAATAACTTATGTTTCAGATACGATATTTGAGTTGTTTAATTCAGACTTTAGCGAAACAAAAGATAAAATTAAAGAAAAAGTGAAAAAAGAACTTCCGCTTGAAGTATAATGAAGGAGATTATAAAGAAATACATCGCAAAATTACCCAAGCGTAAAGTTGTCCATTTCGAGGGCTTTTGTGCGAATTGTGAACATCCGGTAAGTGGTAGTTATTGCTCGAACTGCGGACAATCTGTTAAAGATTTTCATCGTCCATTTTTTAGTGTCGTCTCAGAATCACTAGGCGATGCCCTATCTTTAGACAATAAATTTTTTCACACATTGCTTCCTCTCTTTGCTAGGCCTGGATATCTAACAAAGGAATTTATGAGAGGAAGAAGAGCTCGCTATACACCTCCTTTTCGCTTGTATTTATTTCTTACCTTTTTTGCATTTTTATTACTTTCTCACAATCACAAGCCGGAAACCGACTCAGAAAAAAACTTAACGTTTAAGAATGATGAAGGAGAGGAAGTTCAATTCTTATCTTATTTTGATCAAATATTAGACAAGGACTTCAATGAAAGTGATTCTTTGGGCGCAGATAGTTTAACCAAAAACTTCGATCGAAAAAACAAGATTATTACATTTGATTATTTTGATGAGGAAACAGACAAGGATCTCATTGAAGGTGATCGTTTGACCAAGGACGTAGAATCTGAAAATTCGATACCAATAAAAAATACAGATATTGATTCGGTTTCGGAAGTAGATACAGTACCTTCTCCTATTTATGTAAAGAGTGGAGGCAAATTTATAAATAAAGAACTGAAGAATCTGATTAATATGTGGCGTTTGAATCCAACAATGATGATGGATAATGCTTTTAAAAAATTATCGCAGACTTTATTATTGATACTACCTATTTTTGCACTTTTTTTGGCCATTTTTTACATCCGCCGAAAAAAATATTTGTTGGAACACTTATTGATATCACTTAATTTTCACTCCTTTATTTTTGTGATTGTTATACTTAGTGAGTTATTGCTAATGACCAAGTTAGAGTTTTTGCAGTCATTCGCTTTTTATCTTTATTTTTTAATTCCCCTACAACTAGTCCTTGCTTTAAAGTTTTACTATCAGCAATCTTGGGTTAAAACGATGGTGAAATTTTTTATGCTCTCGTTTATCTATAATATTTTATTGGTATCAGGGATTTTATACAGTTTGATTTCATTAGCTCTTGAATAGCAAAAATAGAGCAGTAATAAAATGGTAAAATTCTTATCTTTGCCATTCGAATAGAAATTTGATAATTAGATTCCTATCAGGAAATTAAATACAGAACAAATGAATTTTATTGAGGAACTCCAGTGGCGAGGCATGATTCACGATATGATGCCTGGAATAGAAGAACAACTTGCAAAAGAATTAACGTCAGCTTACGTTGGAATTGATCCAACGGCAGATTCATTACATATTGGTCACCTTGTTGGTGTAATGATGTTAAAGCATTTTCAGGTGGCAGGACATAAACCAATTGTTTTGGTAGGTGGTGCAACGGGTATGATTGGAGATCCTTCGGGGAAATCGCAGGAAAGAAATTTGCTGGATGAGAAGACTCTTCGTCACAATCAGGATTGCCTGCGTGCACAACTTTCAAAGTTTATGGATTTTGATTCTGATGCTGTTAATGCAGCCGAAATGGTAAACAATTACGATTGGATGAAGGATTTCACTTTCCTTGATTTTATTCGTGATATCGGAAAACATCTTACCGTAAATTACATGATGAGTAAGGATTCGGTAAAGAAAAGATTAAGTGCAGATTCTAAATCAGGAATGTCTTTTACTGAATTTACCTACCAATTGGTGCAGGGAACCGACTTTTTAGAGTTGTACCGAACTAAGAATTGCAAATTGCAAATGGGAGGTTCCGATCAGTGGGGAAATATTACTACTGGAACAGAGCTAATTCGACGAAAAGAAAGTGGAACAGCTTGGGCGATTACTTGTCCGCTGATCACTAAAGCCGACGGAGGGAAATTTGGAAAAACGGAATCAGGAAATATTTGGTTAGATCCTAAGCGTACATCGCCTTATAAATTCTATCAGTTTTGGTTAAATGTTTCGGATGAGGATGCTGCAAAATATCTTAAAATATTCACTCTTTTACCTAAAGATGAAATTTTTGCTTTGATAGAAGAGCACCAGGAAGCTCCTCATATGAGAAAGTTACAACAGAGACTTGCGAAAGAGGTAACTGTTATGATTCACTCCGAAGAAGATTATAATTTGGCTGTAGAAGCCTCACAAATTCTATTTGGAAAAGCAACGGCTGATGTTTTGAGAAAATTGGATGAAGAGACATTCTTATCTGTTTTTGAAGGAGTACCACAATTTACTGTTAGTAAGTCGGAATTTGATAATGGCATTGATGTTTTAGAACTTTTAGCAGTTAAAACAAATGTTTTTCCATCGAAAGGTGAGTTAAGAAGACTTTTTCAGGGAAATGCAATAAGCATTAACAAAGAAAAGGTAGAAGATTCGGAGTTATTAATTACGAAAGAGCATTTAATTGCAGGTAAATATTTTTTGGTTCAAAAAGGTAAAAAGAATTATTTCCTTGTAGTTGCTTGTTAGTTTGCTAGCTATCAACTATTTTTATTAAATAGAAATCATAAAAAAATAACCAAAATCTGATTATATGAAATTTTTAAAGTATATCCTTATCGTTCTTTTCTCGGCAGGAATGATGAGTTGTGGTAGTAGCGGAGGTGGCGATGACAAAGAAGATACAGTTGCTCCTACAGTTACAATTACTAGTCCAACAACAAGTACAATAGTTACAGCTGGTAGTAATTTAAGTGTCAATTTTACTGCTACCGACAATGTAGCATTAGCATCTTATACTGTAACGGTTTCGTATACAGGAGTTAAATCGGTAAAAACTGTTGAAGAGTTTAGTTTTAATAGTCTTACGGATACTGACGCCGCTGGAAGTGCATTACCTGCTATTTCTGGAGCATCAAAAGTAATTAGTTTTAATGTTGCAACTCCGGATAACACTAAGCCTGGAGCTTACAAGTTTTCTGTAACAGTTAAAGATACTGCTGGGAAATCAATCTCAAAAGATATCGCTTTCGAAATAAAATAAGAAAATCTTATTTAAATAGAAAAGGATCGGCATTAGCCGATCCTTTTTACATTTGTGGAGTTTTGAACTCGATGCCGAACAGTGATATATCGTCTATTACAGCTTTGTTCTTTTTTCCAATATCAATATAGTGTATCAAATCGGTGAAGGTATCTGCTATCGTTTTTTGTGTTGCGAACATATTTGTTAAG
>JBFFMG010000321.1:0-4233 GCA_041554215.1 Labilibaculum sp. | reverse complement strand
CAATACGTTTGGTTTTGGTGGACACAATGCTTCAGTAATTTTCAAATCTTTTACTGAATAATTTGTGATTAAATCTATTATTCAATCCATAAAACTTCGATTCTTACCTAAGAGGGAGTTTTATGGATTGACTTTTGATCTCTTAGGCTTTACGCCTAATAAAATCGATTTGTATGAGCTTGCTCTTGTGCATAAATCAGCATCTATCCCTTGTAAGGATGGAGCTCCTATGAATAATGAGCGTCTTGAATATTTAGGAGATGCTATATTAGGATCTATAACAGCTGATATTCTTTACAAATACTTTCCCAATAAGAGTGAGGGTTTTCTTACTCAAATCCGTTCTAAAATAGTTAGCCGTGAATCTTTAAACAAGTTGGCTCTTGCAATTGGATTGGATAAGCAAGTGATGTCGAATGTCAACCTGAATAACAATAAACATATTTATGGTGATGCATTCGAAGCTCTGATTGGAGCTATTTATCTTGATCAGGGATATTCTGTAACTAAAACTTTTATCGAAGACAAAATCATCCGTAACTACATTAATATCGAAGAAGTGGTTAATGTGGAAACAAATTTTAAGAGTAAACTTATTGAGTGGGCTCAGAAAAATAAGAAAGATGTGGTTTTTGATACTCGTGAAGATGGACTAGATAAGGTGATGAAATTGCCTGTTTTCGTTTCAGAAGTTGAAGTTGAGAAAAGCATGCTAGGAAAAGGTATTGGTGCATCTAAGAAGGAGGCTCAACAAATGGCTGCAAAAGAAGCTTTAATGCAGCTTGAGGAACCTTTGGTAGCTACAGCATAGTGTAGTTTATAATTTATTCTGCTCGCAGAGCAAAAGAGGATGATAGTCAGCTATCATCCTCTTTTGGGTTTTTAAGGCTCTGTACCCCTTTAATACTGGGCGTTCCGTGCGTTCGCTTACTTTATTGTTCTTGCATATAAAAGTAAAATAATGTAGCTTTATGAGTGAAATGTTTAAACTATGTTTAAACTTTCGGGTATTTAAAGCGAAATGATATGGCAAGAATCAAAGTGTTACTTTTCACATCGAGGCAATATAAGGACGAAACTTATCCTGTAATGATTAGAGTTACTCACAGGAGAAAAGTGAAGTATTTTTCAATGAAAATTTTGATTCCCAAAGATCATAGGGATGAAAAGGAAGATCTTTTAAATGTAAAAATTAAGGATTCTTCAAAAATCTACAAACTTAAAAATTTTGAGATTCGAAAATGTCAGCTCAAGCTAATGGGAATTGTGAACGATTTAGATTCTTCGGATCATTTGTATACAGTTGATGATATAGAAAAGCGATATAGTGGCATAACTGGTCTCGACTTCAATACTTATGCTGAAAATCTAATACAAGAGCTTGAGAGTATAAATAAGATGGGAAATGCCAGTGCATATCGAAGTGCATCCTTGGCAATTATTCGATTTATGGGTAAGGAATCTATCAGCTTTGAAGAAATCGATTTTGCTCTGATTAAAAAGTTTGAAACCCATATGATTTCTAATGGAATGAAAACGAATGGAATTTCATGTTACATGCGTACCATCCGAGCCATTTATAATAGAGCCATAAAAGAGGGATTTGCAAAAAAGGGAAAACTACCCATTTCTACATTACAAAGTCAAATCTGAGAAAACACAAAAACGAGCTCTCACTAAAGATCAAATCAAACAAATTCGAGATATAGATCTAAGTTCGGATCCTGGTCATGAACAAGCTCGTGATCTATTCATGTTTAGTTTCTATTGTATGGGTATATCATTCGTTGATATAGCTCATTTAAAAGTTCAAAATATTTTGAATGAACGTATAAACTATTCAAGACAGAAAACTTCTCAAAAATACACGATTGCATTAGTGGAACCCGCTTTAGAGATTATACTAAAATACTCTAATTTGAAAAATCTTAACGAGTATGTCTTTCCTTTATTAGAACACAATCATTCTGAAATGCATAAACTCTATGCGAAAAAAGCTACTAGGAATCGTACAAAGCTAATACAGGTTGGGAAGCTTTTAGACTTGCCTATCACACTCACTCCGTATGTCGCTCGACATTCATGGGCAACTATCGCAAAGCGATCAGGAATACCAACTGCTGTTATCTCTGAGGGATTAGGACACACCACTGAAAGGACTACTCAAATCTATCTTAATAGCTTCGAAAATGAAGTCTTAGATACTGCTAATCGATTGATAACACTCTGGTAGACTGATTTGTATTTTTGATAATTTATGAATCCTTGTTAAAGTGATCTTTATTTTAATTACCTTAAGATACTTCCTTCTGTGAATAATGGCGGTGAGGAAGGTGCTTGCTTCACTGGTGACTTGCGGTACACGAGCTTTTCAGGTACAGAATTTGTTATTTTTTGAATTGTTTATTATTTACGTATTTCCTTATTTTACCATTGAGATTTTAAATTAGACAGGGAGCCTGTATCAACATTTATTAGATTAGGCAGTATAATACTGCCAGTGTAGATGTCGGGGAATCAATTGCAATTTAATTTTGTAAGCCTTGTTCTTTTTCGCTACTTTCGGACTATGTAGAAAAAGAGTAAATTTCACGCAACCTTTCATGACTTATTTCATCTGTTTGAATGAGGCTAGAATTTTGCGTGATTTGTGAACCCAATGGTAATGCCAGTGTATTTTAAATCTTGCACTTCTTTGAATCAACCGGATTTGTTTTAAGTGCAATAGAATAGAGAAATAAAGCATGGAAATTGAAAGCTATTTTAAATTAGTTCTTTTACTGGGGGCAGCATTTATTTTTCTACTGTCGATGTATTTGATGTTTTACCCTAATAATTTTTTTGCGAACAAGGTTTTGGGCGCATTAACTTTTTTCTGGTCCATTACTGTTTTTGGATTTATACTACAATCTCCTGAATTTTTTGCGAAATACCCACACTTATTTGGGACCCTTGATGTTTGCACTTTGCTCTTCTTTCCTCTGATGTACTTCTATATAAAAACTTATTTATATAAAGATGCGCGACATTTTTTTAAGGGAATAGTGCATTATATCCCAGCTGTATTATATATCATAATTTTCATGCCTTTCTTTGTTCTTGATGCAGATACAAAGGTGAGTATGTATCCGGATAGGCTGCCTTCCTGGTTTCGCCCCATGCAGAATGTGTTTAATGTGGTAATTATATTGCAAGGTGTTTTTTATACCATTATCTCTCTTAGGACACTTCATCATTTTCAGTATTTCAGAACGAGGAGGCTTTCTCAGTTTCAACTTTCCTCATTGAATTGGCTAAAGTTATTTGTCATTTCTAATGTAATGTTGTGGATTATTGGTACTACGGGTGCATTTCTCGGAATTTTTGGAATAGCCATACTTATTGATTTGTTCGATGTGTTTTATCTTGGGTTGACAATTTTGACATTGTTGCTGGGAGTTTTTACCATCCAGCGTCCGGAGCTTTTTGCCGAAGAAGAGGATATTCGAAATTTGAGCATTTCGAAGCAGGTGGATATTCCTAAGGATGCTGATAGAGCGAATGATACTGAAGGCCATGAGCTTCTTTTGAATTATTTAAAAAATGAAAAGCCATACCTTAAGAATGATCTCAAAATGCAGGATCTGGTTGAGGGGACCGGATTATCCTACAAGCGAATCTCAGAGATGTTTACTAATGAGTTCAAGAAATCTTTTTTTGATGTGGTGAACGAATATCGTTTGGAAACCGCTATTAACCTTATAAAAGAGGGATTCCATAAACAACATACTCTCCCTCATTTGGCAGAAAAGGCAGGGTTTAATTCTAAAACCACTTTTAACCGAATCTTTAAGAAATATACAGGACAAACTCCCTCTGAATACATCCAATCCCAAAAGTAGGTGTTGAGAGTTGGGGTTGTTAAATAGTGTCCTTTTGTTGCATTATACTGAAGATTATTAATAGCTATTCCCATAAGTTCTCCAGAGAGCTATTCCCGATTCATTTGCAAGACAAAGTTTTGTGAGAAATAATATCCATTGAGACTTTCTGCAAAATGAATTAGTATGAAATTGGTTCGAGAAAGGAAATAATCGTCACTTGAAATATCTCCATTTTCTTTCTATTACTCGTTTAAAATTTCATTCTTCCTGGTTGAAATCCTATACAAGGATTATCTCCATCTTCCATTCTTTTTACATTATGAGGGGTCTTAATATGGAACAGAAAGAATAATTGTATCTCTCGTTATTT
>JBFFMG010000320.1:0-4244 GCA_041554215.1 Labilibaculum sp. | reverse complement strand
TACTAGTCTTGACTTATTTTGGTTCTCCTTTTTTTGCAAGTGGACAATCAGCAAACTATGAGGTTCATTTATCACAGTTTTGCACAAATATGGATGATGAGTATTCATCAGCATATTACCGAGATGGGATCGTATTTTGTTCGAATAGAAGAACTGATCTTTTTGTTACCTTTTCCACTCCCGACGAAAAGGAATTATTCAACATGTTTTTTGTTCCCACAAAAGGAGATAGTTTAGGTAATGCTCCTGCAATTCTTGCAATGGAACTAATGACCAATTTTAATGATGGACCTGCATGTTTTGGTGCTAATGACTCAAGCATTATCTTTTCTAGAAATAATTCAGTAAACAACAAAAAACGCGATGTTAAAGACGATGGAAATAAGCTTGGCTTATTCACTTCAAATTTAAATACAAACATCTGGAGTGAACCAGAACCTTTCAAATACAATAGTTTTGATCATCATATAACGATGCCTTCATTAAGTGAAGATGGAACACAATTATTCTTTGTTTCAGATATGCCTGGAGGATATGGAGGTTTAGATATATACATGAGCGAAAAAATTAATAATGAATGGAGCAATCCAAAAAATTTAGGAAACAAAATTAACACCAAAGGAAGCGAGAGTTTCCCCTTTATTTCGGCATCAGGCGAACTATTTTTTGCCTCAAATGGTCATAAAGGATTAGGAGGATTAGATGTATTTTCAAGCAAAAAGATCAATGGGGACTGGCAAGAGGTTCTTCATATTAGTGAACCTATTAATTCTAAGTCTGACGATTTTGGTTTAATTACTGATCGTAATTTTGAAAATGGCTATTTTTCAAGTAACAGAAATGGAGGCGATGACATTTACGATTTTCGAACGAAATTTCCTCAATTTTCCAATTGTGACACGATTAAAGAAAATCAGTATTGTTTTCTTTTCTACGACGAGTACTATACCCCAGTCGACACATCAATGACCTATTATGAATGGATATTTGGCGATGGTACTAAAGTAAAAGGGAAAGAAGCGGAACATTGTTACACAGGACCAGGAAATTACACTGTAGAGTTAAACATTGTAGACAAACGTACAGGTGAAATTTTTATGAGACAAACCAATTATGAATTCGAACTTCTTGACTTTGAGCAAGCGTACATAAACTGTGTTGATGAAGCATTAACCAAAAATCAGATTAATTTCGATGCATCAAAAACAAACTTACCATCGATTAATTTGGATAAGTATTTTTGGGATTTTGGGGATGGTGTTTTTGATGAAGGAATTCAAGTAAGTCATATGTACAATGAAAAAGGAAAATACAAAGTTGTTTTGGGAATTCTAAGTGAAAAAGATAGCTTGGGAAATCGAGAAAAAATATGTATTGAGAAAAATTTGACAATTTCTAGGAACCCGTCTGCATTAATGCAAATGAAATCAGTAAATAATTCTTTACCTTCAGATATTAACTTTGTTTTAAGACAACAACAAGAAGATACATATATTCTTAAACCAATATTAATGCAGCTGTCCCCTGATGCGGCAAGTATTATGAAAGCATTTGATTTGGCCTTTTTTATATCTTTTGAAAAAGAAAAACAATTTTTTAATTCTTCCAATGAAGAAAACGAACTAGATGAATTAGATTTAAATAGTAACCCTGCAAAAGCATTAGCACTAAAAAGCCAATTAAATTCAAGTCGAAAAAGTAATGGTAAAATTCTTTTAATTGAAAAAAAATTGCAAGTAATTTCAACTCAATTTCAATATTCATACATAAATTTTGAGAATCACTCTTTTTCAAAATCAGCTAAGTCTATTTTGAATCGTTTACTAAAAATATTATTGTCAAATCCAATGATCGAACTAAAAATTGGTTTTCACGTAAATACTAAAAATAATCAAGGTTTTGATATCGCAGGGAAAGCCGCTCAAGGAATTGCCGATTATCTTATAGAAAATGGTATTGAGGAATTTAGGTTACGAACAGCAGTCTACGAAATCACTAATAAAATAGGCGAAGAACCTAAAAATACAAACAGAATAGAATTTCTTGTAATAAAGGAATAAATCTAACTAAACCCGAAATAAGAATGTCACGAATAAAAACAGTAATCTTATGTATCTTTATTTACGGTTTTTTATCAAATAGTAAAATCATAAAGGCTCAGTTGGTTCCTGCCGCGGAAGAAAATATACCTTTTTTAGTTACGTTTGGTTCCAATGCTGAAACCTCTTGGGGTGATGATGACTTCAGTCAAATTTACTTTTTCTTAATCCCAGAAAATCATACTGAACCTATTTATTTCCGAGTATTTGATCCTGATATCGGAGGTACTAATGATGAACAAAAAGGGGAATATGATACAAAAGTTAATTTTTCTGTATATGGCGGATTTGAATGTTGGTCAAATAAGGATGCCCAGAGTATAGACCCTGTTGGAAAATTTGATAGTGGAAATTTGTTAACTTCTGTAAATTTCGATAATAATCCAAAATATGATAATGGTTGGTATACTTTTGGACCATTTAATCCTTTCGAAGGAGAAATGATCGAAAAATTTGGAGGTCGGGTATTTAAAATGATTGTAACAGGTAAATCAGGAGATGATGGTAATCTTTATCGCTTTTTTTTAAGTACAAATTCGAAAGAAAATAAAGAAGTTGAGGGTGGAAATGTTTTCACTTATGAATATACATTTCGCCTTTCAAACGACATGAATGATATTTCTCAAATCTATCCATATGTAGATGATAAAACTATTTCTGTAGAAGTAACAAATTTTGATTGGGATTACGACGGTTTTATTAGAATTAATTCTGTTGCAAAAAACGGAATGCTATGTGATTTATCCAGTGAAGACCAGTGGATTAGAAACAAATTCCCAATTAGTGAGAGAGAGAAGAATTCTTCCTTAGAAATTCAATTTATTAAACGACGTACAGAATTGGTTAAGAATAATAATGTAGTTATTTCAATTAAGAATCAGTACGGTGAATCTTTGCCTTTCTTTTCAATACCAATTGGAGGTGTTCCTGTTTATACTCCCAAAATTAGAATGAAAGCAATAGGTAAAAAGAAGTAAAATAATTATTTGAATGAGACAGAATAAATTTTTGATCAAATTTCTCGTAGTATTCTTTTTGATAAATCCATTTAAAATCTTTTCACAAGAGAACAGATTCATCAACTATAGTGTTGATGATGGATTAGCTCAAGCCTATGTATATAACATTAACCAAGATTCGAAAGGTAATTTATGGATAGGTACAGGTAATGGTTTATCAAAGTATGATGGCTATACATTCCAGAATTATTCGGAACAAGATTCTCTTGGAGGAAACTTCATTACCAGTAGTCTTAAAACGGATAAAGGCTTATGGTTTGGCCATTTAAATGGAAAGGTAAGCTTTTATGATGGTAATTATTTTAGGTATTATGTGTATGATACAAGTAGTATTGTTGATATAGAACAAGACCTTAATTCGAATATCTGGATTGCTAGCCAGAATAAAGGGTTCTTAAAATTTAAAAATGAAACCGCAAAAGGGACATTGTATCAAAATTCCTTTATGTACCCTATTTTCACTTTTAAATTTGTTGATGAGAACAGACTTTTGATTGGCACCTCGGAAGGAGTTAAGTTGTGTCAAGCAAATAAAAACAACAAAATTGTAGTAAACAAAGATATTTCTGAAATTCCTAATGGAAAAATTGTTGATATAATTAAATCGAAAAAAAACGATAAGTTCTATGTTCTAACAGAAAATGATGGTTTATTTCAAATCGTGCTGAATTCCGACAATTATAAAGTTGATAAAATTACTGATCATTACGATTTCTCAAGAGCTCAGAGTCTATTTGAAGATAATGAGGGTAATTTATGGTTAGCTTCCTTAAGTAAAGGGGTTTATATGCTTAAAATTTCAAAGAATAACCAATTCTCTGAAATTAAAATCTATGGAGAAAACAATGGCTTGCAGACCAATGCCACTAAATCTGTTTTTGAAGATAGAGAAGGAAATATTTGGATCGGTAAATATGGCGGAGGGATAAGTAGATTAGTCGCCTCTGCAAATTCGTTCATCAATTTCGATGAAGAAAAATATAGTAATAATATACATTCTATATGTATTACCGAAAATGTAAAATGGATTGGAACAGGAGAAGAACTTCTTAAGGTTGATTTAAAATCAAACAAGGTATTGCACACATATGATGTGAATGGTGCTTTAGAGAATGATAAGATTACT
>JBFFMG010000319.1:0-4261 GCA_041554215.1 Labilibaculum sp. | reverse complement strand
TCCAATACCAAAATGAACAGCCTTAAAACGATTATTTGCAATTACAACATGCCCATCATTAGTTCCCGTTGTAAATAATGGCGAACCAATTGTTCGACCTTGGTGAGTCCATCCTGATCGGTATTCACTATGATTAAAATAACTATCTCTTCCACCTATTATATGATCTCCTTCTTGAAAAACAGATCCTCCTTGATAGGATGTATGATAATATTCAAACACAGCTGATTGAATTAGAGCATTATCACTTTTTTTATTTTTATAGTAGATACCGTACAAACCATCAGGGTTATTGTTCATCCGTTTACCTGAACCATCTTCAAAAACCGTTTGGAGATAAGCATTCAAACTAAATTTCTCATCATTATAATAAACATCAAATCGATAACTTCCGATATGATCACCTAGGCGATACTCATCATTATTAAAAGAACCGGCATCATCGCCTTCAATCATAAAAATCTTCATATACTTAGTCAACGAGCCTGAAATATCACCATTTATAGGATGCGTTCCCGCCCACAATGCATAATGTTCAATACCTGCACTTACACTCAACTTGTAATCTTCAAAAATCCGCAGGTAAAAATTCTTGTGATGAATTCTTGCATTATCAATATACCTGTTATCCATTGTGATTCCATCAGATAAAAGCCCCTTAAACGAAATTAAACCTTTCGTATATGGAACATTTGTCCATTCCGGAACGCTTAATTCATATTGAGGATATGCCCGTGAATTATTGGAATACAATAAATCACCATTAGCAGAAGACAATCCATCGTATTTTTGATCATGACTTTTTTGTCCCAAATAAAAATTGATGAAATTCCAACGAAGACCAGCATACAATTGATTCACTAAAATTTTTGATTCATTACCTACATATCCGAGTCCTGAGGCTTTCCACATAAAATCAATTGACTCATTTTGATTTTCTTCAAAATTCATTTCAAGAGAAAGGTCAGTCATTGCATATCCATGTTCTGGAATTACACCACTCTTATTGGAATGAAGCCAAAAAGGTAGATTATTATCAGTACCAACTGCTGAGGAAGCACCTACTTCGTAAGTAGTTTTCTTCTGAGCGAAAACAATTAGACCTACAAACAAAAAAACGATTAAAAGACTTCCTCTTTTTTGCATTACTCATCAAAATTTTAAAATTCAAGTTGACAAAGATAGGTATTATAATCTGTGTTTTTTATAAAAAATGTGTTTTATCAATGGTTTACCGGACTCCTACATTGCTTAATTGGCGCTGTAAAATTGAATTCGAATACAATTTTTGTTTTCTTTGCATGTTAGAGTCAAATTTAGTTCAAAACTAGATTTAATTTTAATATAAACTCCAACACCTAGTAAATTGATCCTAAAAATAACAAAATGAGAATAGTTTTATTTTGCGAACAGAAGTATACAATATCCATGGTTGAACCAATATATGAAGCAGCTATTTCGGAAGGTTGCCATGAAATACTATGGTATATTCATGAAAAGAACATCCCTCATTTCGACAAAGATGTTCCTTGGACTCACAACATTAGTGATATTTATAAATTTTCGCCGGAAGTAATCTTCGTTCCTTGTAATGTAGTTCCTTACGATCTGCCGGGAGTTAAAATTCAGATATCTCATGGCTATGAGTGTGGTGAGAAAAGATACTTCAGGATTCGTGATTATTTCGATCTTTATTTAACTCAAGGTCCTTATTTTACTGATGGATATAAAAAATCGCTTAAGAATAGACGGAAAGCTGAAGTTGTTGAGACTGGCTGGTCAAGAAGAGATAGTATTTTGAGAGATCTGACAAGATACAATGACTACAAACAAGAATTACTACTCAAATACAATAAAAAGAAAATAGCTTTATACGCACCAACTTTTCCTCCTTCAATCACCTCCTTACCTTTTATGCAAGAAGGAATACAGAAATTTGTGGAAGAAAGAAATGATGTTTTATTGATTCTAAAATTCCACCCGTTAACAGATCCAAAATGGATGAAGGATTATGAGAATATTGCAGCATCCAATAAAAACATACTTTGGATGGCTGATGTTGATATTAATAAATTTCTTTTGATTTCGGATGTAATGATAAGCGACTCATCTTCGGTTGTTTTTGAATTTCTACTACTCGACAAACCCGTTATAACTTATAAAAACGCTTCCCCGGTAAAGTACTGGAGAGATATAACGGATCCATTTCAACTGTCGGAAGCTTTTGAAAAAGAAATAACTCTTGATAAGTTTGCGGACAACAGAAAGGAAGCAATTGAATACTTCGATCCTTATTTTGATGGTAAATCATGCAAAAGAATGTTAGAAGCGGCAAAAAACTATATTGCGGAAAATGGAGTTCCTGAGAAAAGAAAATTAGGTTTTTTTAGAAGAAGAAAATCATTAAAACGGTTTAAATAATGCACTATCAAATAAATCCCATCTACAATCATATTAAAACCCAAATTCTGGAAATCCCAAATATTTTCAGCTCTCAGGGTAAGATTATTCAGGATGGCCGAAACACAATAAAAATCATTGATATTGATGGGATTAAAATAAATGTTAAGTCATTCAAAACTCCTAACATTATCAATAAATATGCATACCGATACTTAAGAGATTCTAAAGCTAAACGATCTTTCGCCTATGCAACAAGGTTACAGGAAATGAAAATATCAACTCCAGAGCCTATTGCATATTTTGAGTTTTACGAATATGGAGGTTTAAATAACAGCTACTACATCTCGATTCAGGAAGAATGCGATTATACCTATAGAGAATTGATTGGAAAAGAAATTACTGAAATCGAGAAGATTTTAATTGAATTTACTCGCTTCACTTACGATTTTCACAAAAAAGGGATGTATTTTATCGATCATTCACCCGGAAACACACTCATTAAAGTAGAAAAATCCGCCTTCAAGTTCTTTTTAGTTGATTTAAATCGAACAGAATTTAAATCTATTAGCCTTGACTTAGGCATTAAAAATTTTTATCGTCTTGGGGCAAATAAAGAAATGGTAGAAGTTATGGCTAAAGAATATGCGAAACTTTGGTCTGCTGATGTAAATTACGTCACAAATAAAATGCTCAACATGACACTTATTCACAACGAAGTAGTGCGCAAAAAGAAATTAGCAAAAGCTAAAATTTAAAACCAACAAATTTGAGAATCACAATACTGTGTATTGTGATTTTTTAATTCCCAAACTTATCAATATAAGCTTGAACAATACACCGCATTGATCCAGAACAAATCTGCTCAAAAGAAATAAAATCAGGATGGATAAATTCAAATCCCGAAATATCATCCTTAGCATCAATTTCTTTAAAAGAATTTATTTTGCAAATATAGGCTAAATCTAGTGTGAAAACTGACAATCCTCCAA
This sequence comes from Labilibaculum sp., assembly GCA_041554215.1. Lineage (GTDB taxonomy): Bacteria > Bacteroidota > Bacteroidia > Bacteroidales > Marinifilaceae > Labilibaculum. The sequence continues at coordinate 869 of JBFFMG010000319.1, read as the reverse complement.
AAACATATTCGTTTGGATATGACATAAAATAGGTCAACTCTATAACTTTTAAATTTAACTCTTCTTTAATTTCACGACAAAGAGCTTCTTCTGCTGTTTCCATTACATCAACAAATCCTCCAGGCAAATCAAGCATTCCTTTTTGGGGCTCAATTGCCCTTCTGGTGAGTAACAACTCTCCTTTATCGTTAACTATTAAAGCTGCTACTGCTGCTGAGGCATTTACATACAAATGGAAATTACAGTTTTCACACAAAAATGAATTATCACTTTTATAGGTAAACTCAGCTCCTCCACATTTGGGACAGTACTTAATTACTTTCTGCGGAAATGTAGGACTCATCTTCTATTTTTTTTATGAATAGCAAAGCTACTTGAATGAAATTGGTTTCACAATAATCAAACGTTATTTTTGAATGATTATTGGCATTCTACTTATTTGGACTGACAAAAAATAAGCTTGTAAATTCTATTTAGCTGTTTGATATTTTCAAAAAGTTATTACTTTTAAAACGAAGCAAATTATTAATGGGACGAGCCAACCTCGTTTCTATCCTGACACTTTTATTGGGGTTTATCTTTTACATGTTTTCAATAAGTCGCTATTACTGATTAAGAAGAGATATTCTGGCCGCCCATTTTTTTTTAAAAATTTGCTAAACTATAACAAGAACAAAAATCTAACCCAACTACCATAAGACCATAAGAGGCAATTTTCGCAAGGGATTTGCCTCTTTTATTAATAACCAGATACCTGGCAATCCTCATGTCTTTTAGTGTCAGCAACACCAATATACTCCTCCAAATCTGAAACGAAAATATTGGCCATCATTCCAATTTTTGCTTGAATCTTTATTACATGTCCTGCT
>JBFFMG010000318.1:0-4361 GCA_041554215.1 Labilibaculum sp. | reverse complement strand
CCTCAACATTTCTGACTTTGGTTATTGTTCCTCTTATTTATTATATGACTGAGAAGAAAAAATATCCTGTAGTTGATCCTAAATTGAGTGAGATTAAGGACAAGGAATAAATCTTAAACTAATCTAAAACTTATGAAAGTTGTAATCATATTTTGTGTGAGTTCCTTTTATGATGATTTAAAAAAAATCTATAAAGCCGCTGGTATTGTGTCTTATAGTGAGTTTGATGTAAAAGGATTTTCTCGAAAACTGGATAAAGATGGGGCAGGTACGAATTGGTTTGCTTCAAGTAAAGAATACTACGATTCAATAGCAACTTTTTCTTTTTTAACCGAGGAAAAAGGATCTGTCTTATTGAATCAGATATCTAAATTCAATACAGAATTGGATTGTTGCAGTCCAATGCATGCTTATATGTTGGATGTAGAAAAGTTTATTTAAAAATTAAATTACTGATAAGATGAAAGATAGAGTTTTTAGAGCAATTGTTGGAACAATGGTGTTGGTGAGTATCTTACTGGCATATTATGTACATATTAACTGGTTATTGTTAACGGCTTTTGTAGGCTTAAATTTATTGCAATCATCAATTACAAAATGGTGCTTGTTGGATGATATTTTAAAGAAAGTTTTTAAAATGGATAATTAATTCATTTTAATTCTAATTTGGGTTTAAAGCTCTGAATGAAAATTCAGGGCTTTATTTTTTGATTTTAAGATGTTGTAAAGAATGGTAATATTTCTCGAAAAGATTGAATATTCTATATCTTTGCCGAATAATACTGAATTATGATACAATCGATAGAACAGGCATTTAAAATTATAGATTCCCAAATTACAGGAATTCCATACAACGCAATTGATTTTTTAAGAAATCAGGAAACTAGTGAAGAGTTAAAAAAGAAATTGGTGTTTGCTTTTAAGAATGCTTACAATGGTGAAGCATATTATTCTGATGAGCATAGAATTATGTTGGCAACACCATTATGGTATTGTGTTGTAGCAGAGAAACATTTGTCGGAAGATCTGTTTGAGCCATTATTGGCAATGTTCACGGTGGAAGAAGATTGGGATTTGATGAACGAACAAGCGGTTTATTTGGTCGGATTATTAGCCCGGAAATTTCCAAAACAATTCGTTTACAAAGTGCTTGATTTTATTGAAGAAAATATCAGCGCAGATAATAAAAAGCCTTATTTGTTTTGTTTTGAGGCATTGTACTATGCTTTAGATGAGCAGCTTGATCGGATTCATTCAATATTGGATAAGGATAACTTTCATTGGGTAGATCATTACATTCGTGTGTTGGGTGATTTGCAACGCGTTAATACTCTTCAAAAATTCAAAGAGATTTTACCTAAATTTGAAGGGAAACATACCGCTGTTGAGTTGCAATATTATATTGACGTTATGGAAGGGAAAGTTTCTGATTTTCAGAAAGGAACTGCGTTTTGTGAAATGCGTGATTCGGATTGGAAAAATCATTATCAACAGATGGAACCTATTTTTGCCTCTTCAGAATCACCAATTGAACAAGGCGGAAAGATTAATCGCAACGACGCATGTCCTTGTGGATCTGGAAAAAAATACAAGCAGTGTTGCTTGAAAAATTAAGCCGAGATATTTTATGAGCGAATATCTAGACATAAAAAAAGAATTGTATCGTTTAGCTTGTCAGATAATTAGAGAGAAGTTAAAGTTCAATCAGGTGACTTTACAGGAATTAAAGGAATCAGCAGGAAGTGAAACTAAGAGTAGTGCTGGAGATAAGCATGAAACAGGAAGGGCTATGGTTCATTTAGAACAAGAGAAAATGGCACAGCAATCTGCAAGTAATCAAAGCATACAAAGTGTATTAACTAAAATTGATCCTGCAATTTCAAATTCGGTTATTTCTCTCGGATCTCTTGTAATTACTGATAAACTTCGATTTTTTGTATCTGTAGCTTTGGGAAAGGTTGAAGTAAATAATAAGGAATACTACTTGGTTTCCCCAACATCTCCACTTGCAAAACAATTTATTGGCAAACAAAAAGGGAATACCATTCAATTCAATAATAAAGACTACCAAATTGAAGAAATTGTGTAGACTGTTTTGTGTTGAATTTAAGGAGGTTAATAATAATGTTAAGCGATTTCTAAACATGTCTCATGTGCTATCTTGCTTATTTCTTGAATTGCTCCAAACAAGTCAACTATGTCCTCATCGGTAGGTTCCGAACGATGATACTTTTCTAAAGAGCAAATGGATTGAATATTTTCGTATTTTAAGATGCGGTTTTTAAGTGTTACATCAATTGGTATCACCTCTTCCAGTCCATAAATAAGATCGCTATAGGTGTGGTTTTGAGGCATGTTTTGATGATAATCCAATATTGCCATAATGTATCCTTCTAGGGACATTGATAACAAATTGTATCTAACGGTATTTCCCAAGATACTTTTTTCTCCTTTTGGAGTTGCCCCTTTTAGAAATTGATCACCATCTTGCATCCATCGGTTCCAGTTTAATTTTCTTGCTGTCATATCTTTTTATTTTGGTGTAACGATTTGGGATTAGAATCGACTTGATTGGGAATTTATGTTTAGTAAGTGATATAAGATGAACTAGTATCCGGAATTGCATGATTCACAAGATGCATTGCGATTTGAAACGGCTAGTTAAGGAACATTTCCGTTCAATATAGTGAGGGGTTTCAATTCTTTGTTATCAAAAAGTTTGATATTTTCATCGACACTATTTCCTAAAGCAGGATACAAGGCAATTCCCATTTCGGAAAATAGATGAATGGCCATAATAGGCATTTCTCTTATTATTACTGAAAGAATACCTTTACGTTTTAATGCAAAACTGATATTGCCAATTTTGCTCGTTAAGGAGTTTGTTGGAAGCCATTTGTAAGTTTTATTTGAACTATCATATATGCAGTAGGAGTTAGCTTCATCAAATTCTTTCATAATTTTATTTCTTGCATTTTTATGATCAACCACTGGTATCAATACTTTCATAATCTGTTTTTTTTGTTAGTAGTTCTAAAAAGATAGAATATAACAATCAAAACAAGTACCGAAAATAGGAAGGTGTTCTAATTCAGTTGGTTGAAAAGATTAAGGGATGTGAGAAATTTCATTTTTGTAGGGATTCAATGGAAAATCTACAAAAATGTATGATTGAATGACGAATAAGTAGTTGGTTTTGCAAAATATTCGATGAATTGATAGTAAAGTCTATTTTGAACCAAGCCAAGTAGCCTTGTGCCAGATAGCCTCTAAGGGGCCGTGATTATGCTTTTTATCCCACCAAGTACAAAACATTCCAAGTAGTAACGCAAGGCTGATTCCGATTAATAAACCATATGTTGCGCCTGTGTATTGATACATGCCAAGACCAAATCCGTAGTAAATGCTTGCACCTAACATGGATTGAAAAACATAGTTGGAAAGGCTCATTTTACCTATTGCTGAGAATGGTTTCAGTATATTTTGAAATGCATTTGTGTTGAAAAGTAAAACAAATCCAGATACCAAAAATACCATAAATGAAAGATTACTCCATGAGGCTTCGATGGTTTTCATCGAGCGACGAATGGCTTCACTGCTAATTAATCCAGGAAGGTTTTTTTGAAGAATGAATAAGGGGATAAACACAAGGATTGAAATGATAAAAGTCTTTTTCCAAAAATTGGTGTTTTTCTCCGATCTGGAAAAAAGATTCATACGACCAGCGAGCATCCCAAATAGAAAAGTTGACAGGATATGAAAAAATCGACCGTTTTCCCAGCTCCAATTAATAACAGCCATTTTTCCATTGGTCAGATTTCCATAAACTGTATCGGTAAATGAATCAGCTTTAATGTATTCATTCATTTTACCGAAATAGGTCCATGAGAGAGGATTGGCAATCTTAAGATCAGGATTTTGAATGGCTTTGAACAGACTAAATATTTCGTAAGGCTGAATAAATAGGAGCAAGGCAATGGCAAATATCCACTTGTTGTTTAGTTTCACTAAAGGGATTAAAAATAACCCCACAAAAGCATAAAGAGTAAGTATATCGCCTTGATAAAATGCTGAGTTAATGATCCCAAAAATGAAAAGAAGCACCAAACGCCAGGCAAAACGAGCTCTAAAATCGTTTCCTCTTTTGTTTTGATTATCAGTCTGAATAAAAAAGGTTAAGCCAAACAGTAAAGCGAATATCGCATAGGATTTACCTCCGAAAAGGAAAAATAATGAATCCCAAATTATTTTATCCGAGGAAATCATCCATGATGGAAGGTTTGCGGGTGAAAAATAAATATCAAAATGTTCAATATTATGCAGGAGCATAATAGACACAAGAGCAAAACCTCTTAAGGCAT
>JBFFMG010000317.1:0-4375 GCA_041554215.1 Labilibaculum sp. | reverse complement strand
CAAACAGCTGAAGCGAAAGGCACAAAAATTAATGCCACAATCGGGGCAGCTGTTGAAGACGATGGTTCGCCAATGCGTCTGGAAGCAATTGCTTCTAAAATAAAGATGGACCCTTCTTTAGTTTTTCCTTATGCGCCAAGTTTTGGAAGACCAGATATACGAGCCAAGTGGAAAAGTATGATTTACGATAAAAATCCATCGTTAGCAAATGTTGAACTAAGCTTGCCGGTAGTTACAAATGCGCTTACACATGGAATTAGTATGGCTGGGTACATGTTCCTTAATAAAGGAGAGGAAGTAATTGTTCCCGACCTTTTCTGGGGAAATTACAATTTAACGCTTGGAAACGCTTATGGAGCAGTTATTACAAAATTCAATCTATTTAAAAATGGCAGTTTCGATTTAGCAGCTTTTGAGGCAAAATTAAATGATGGTGGAATTGGAAAGAAAGTATTGATATTAAATTTCCCAAATAATCCTTCGGGATATACACCAACCGAAAAGGAACAAGATGCTATTATTAAAATTATTAAAGCTTCAGCTGAAAAAGGAAATAAAATTGTAACAATTACCGATGATGCTTATTTTGGATTAGGCTATGAAGCGGGTATTGCAAAGGAAAGTATTTTTGCTCCATTGAGTCAATTACACGAAAACGTTTTAGCTGTAAAAGTTGATGGTGCTACAAAAGAAGATTACGTTTGGGGTTTTAGAGTTGGTTTTGTAACCTTCGGAACAAAGGGTGGAGATGCAGCTTTATACGGCGCTTTGGAAGCCAAAACAGCCGGTGCAATTCGTGGAAACATTTCTAATGCTGCAAATATTTCGCAGTCATTATTATTCGAAGCTTTTAGCAGTCCGGAATATAAAAGTCAAAAAGAGGCAAAGTACGACATCATGAAAAAACGCTATGATGCTGTTAAAAGTGCACTTGCAAATGAAAAGTACACTAAATATTTTAATGCCATTCCATATAACTCTGGTTATTTTATGTGCATTCAGCTTGCTGAAGGATTAGAAGGTGATAAAATAAGGAAAACATTAATCGATAAATACGGAATTGGTCTAATTAGCCTTGGGAATGTGTTACGTGTAGCATATTCTGCAGTTGCTGCTAAAGACATAGAAGAATTGTTTGAAGGAGTTTATATGGCCTGCAAAGAACATTCTGCATAGCAAACAAATTAAATTATTCTATCATTCAAAAAGCCACCTCAATATTTGAAGTGGCTTTTTGCATTTTATCAATTAACCAAAGAAATATAATTATTCTATTCTTTTTCTAACTGTTTTAACAAGTCCCGAACTCCCGGCACATCATTAATGTAATATTTAGCTGCCGTTGATTTTGATCCCACTTTGATTGTGAATGCCGAATCAGGGAGCGAGTTAAAAGTGTATTCATCCGTCCAGTCATCACCAAGTGCCAATATAAAATCGAATTCAGATTCCCCAATTTTACTTAATGCAGCTTTTCCCTTATTTATTCCTGCATTTTTAATTTCAATTACCATATCTCCATCCATAATTTCAAGATTCAGGTTGGCAATATAATTTTTAAGATCATCTTTTAACTCCCAGGCTCTCTGTTGTCCCATGTCGGGGTCCGCATCGCGATAATGCCAAACCAAAGAGTAGTTCTTATATTCAATAAAAGCTCTTGGTGTTCTATCCACAAAATTTTGCAGAACTGGCTCAATAATATCCATCCATTCTTTCTCAATTTGACTGCTCATGCTCCACTCATCTCCCGGATTTTTGTTCCAAACGCCATGTTCTGCAATAAAAGCCAAATTATCGTAATACTTTTTAAACCATTTGGAAAGCGTTTCTTTATCGCGACCACTAATAACAACTATCGTATTTTTTTTATCTGAGGTAAGTTTTTTCATTATGTCATACAGTTCTGCATCGGGCATAGCCTTTTGAGGATCCTTGTGGAATCCGGTTAAAGTGCCATCGTAATCCAGAAATATAATTCGTTTTTTACTGTCTCTATATTCTTCTACCAGCTTTTTAACAACCTGCGCATTTACTTTTCTGGTATAATTCGATTCTTGTAATATTTTTACACCCTCCAAACTATTTATAAAATCATTCGCCCAGCGTTCTTCATTATAAATAGTCAATCTTTTCTGAAGAATGGAATTTCGTTTAATCTGCTCTGCTTTTGGCATGTTCAAGGCCTTGTAAATTGCATCGGCCACTTCGTTACGACTATTCGGATTTACAATAAGACTTTCTCCTAACTCTTTTGCTGCCCCCGCCATTTCGCTTAAAATTAAAACCCCGGTTTTATCAACCCGGCAAGCAACGTATTCCTTTCCAGGCAAATTCATTCCGTCTCTTGTAGGAGTTATTAGAGCAATATCGGCATTGGTGTACAACTCTATCGATTCCATTCTGTCCATTGCACGATAAAAATACCAAATTGGCATCCAGCTTATTGAACCATACATCCCGTTAATTCTTCCCACCAACTCATCCATTTGCCGTTTTAAATCCTGATAATCCGTTACATTTTCACGCGATGGTTTAACAAATAAAAAGAGGCTGACTTTTTCAATGTACTCAGGATACATTTTCAGAAAGAGTTCAAAAGCTTTAATTCGATCCGGAATTCCTTTGGTATAGTCAAGCCTGTCAATCGATAAAATTATTTTTCTGTCTTTATCTTTTCGTTTAAATTCTTTTAATTCTTTGCGAATATCTGAATCTTGATTTGCATTATTCTCAACAAGTTCTTTTGCTGTATTATGAAAAAAGCTAAAATCAATTCCCTTTGGAAAAGCATCGACTTTAACAATTCGTTCGTCTAGTCTAATACGGTTAAAAAAAGTCTCGTGCCCTAGCAATCTGCGGACGCAACTCATAAAATGTCGCTGATAATCGTATGTATGAAATCCTATTAAATCGGCATCCAAAATTCCTTCAAGCAACTCCATTCTCCATGGTAATAGTCGAAATACTTCAAACGAGGGGAAAGGAATATGCTGGAAGTATCCTATGGAAATATTAGGCAGTTTTTCCCGAATTAATTTTGGCAGCAACATCATATGGTAATCATGTATCCATACGATATCGTTTTCTCCGACGTATTTCAAAATATTATCGGCATAAAGTTGATTTACTTTTTTATAAGCTTCCCAATGGATTGGATTATAACGCGAAATTTGTGTGAAATAATTAAAAACCGGCCAAATGGTATGATCGCAGAAACCTTCAATAAATTCTTCCCTTAAATGCTGGTCAAGGTATATTGGAATACAATTTTCCGATCTGAATTTGTCATCAAGGCTCTGTTTCTCATTTTCACTAATTTCATTAATATTAATTCCGGCTCTTCCTACCCATTTAATATCAAACGAATTATAAAAATTACTTAAGCCAGAATCAAATCCGTCTGAGAATGGGACCAGTTCTTTTTCTCCGTTGTTATCAGCTACCTCCAATGGCAGCCTGTTGGCAATCATGAATAATCGTTTCATAAAATTTGGTATTTTTTATATAGTAGAAAATAAAATCAATCTTAATGATTTGATTCTAATATACCTAATTTTTGGTATCCTTCAAATAAAATGTATATTATTATGAAAATACTTTAAACAGATGTAACGTATAGTTGTTGTAACAATAAAAACAAAATAAAAATGACCAAGAATCTTACCTTCGATGCAGTAATTTTTGATATGGATGGTGTTATTACCAAAACTGCACTAACCCATGCCGCAGCCTGGAAAAAAATGTTCGATGAATATCTTAAAAAACGCGAAGCTGAACATGGTGAAAAATTTGTAGAATTTACCCATGCGGGTGACTATCTTCCTTATGTTGATGGTAAACCGCGATATAAAGGAGTTCAATCTTTTTTAGAATCAAGAAATATTAATATACCGTTCGGAGATCCTGCCGATGAAGCTGGAAAAGAAACCTGTTGCGGACTGGGCAACGGTAAAAACGATGCATTTAATGAAGTGTTGGATAAAGAAGGAGTTGAGGTTTATCCATCAACAATTGCTTTGTTAAATGAGTTAAAAGATGCAGGAATTAAGCTTGGTGTTGCATCATCGAGCAAAAATTGCAAACCTGTTTTAGAGAGAGTGGATTTATTGAATATGTTCGAAGCCAGGGTGGATGGTGTTGTTTCTGCTGAAATGGGATTACACGGAAAACCGGAACCGGATATTTTCACAACAGCCTGCGATATGGTTAAAGCCAATTATTCAAAATCAATAGTGGTAGAAGATGCTGTTTCCGGGGTTCAAGCCGGTGTAAAAGGAAAATTCGGATTAACAATTGGAATTGCCCGCGAAAATAATGTAAAAGAATTGCAGGAAGCCGGAGCCCATATCGTAGTTGAAGATTTAGAAGAGAT
>JBFFMG010000316.1:0-4380 GCA_041554215.1 Labilibaculum sp. | reverse complement strand
GTCCATATTTAGCTTATCCATTATCAGATAAATACTGATACCAACCGCCAACAACATAAAGAGAGTTTGAAGTGTATCGGTCCATACAATAGTTTTGATTCCACCCTTAAACGTATACAGCCAAATCAGCAATATGGTAATTAATACAGTTACAAAAAATGGCACGTTCCAAGCATCAAAAACTGTTATTTGCAGCACATTTGCCATTAAAAACAAACGAAAAGAGGCTCCAATTGTTCTGGATAGTAAAAAGAAAGAGGCTCCGGTTTTATAGGAAGTTTTACCAAATCGTCCATTTAAATAGGAGTAGATTGAAGTCAGATTCAGCCTGTAATAAAGTGGCAACAGAATATTCGCCACAACAATATAACCCAACATATAGCCAAACACCATTTGCATATAGGTAAAATCGATAGACTTTACCCACCCCGGAACCGAGATGAAAGTAACGCCGGAAAGCGATGCTCCAACCATTCCAAATGCCACTACATACCATGGCGATTGTTTATTTCCAACAAAGAATCCTTTGTTATCGGCCTTTCGACCCGTAAAATAAGAGATGAGTAACAAAAGGGAGAAATACCCAACAACAACTAGTAGTATGGTAACTGGTGACACAGGCTAAATTTTAGAATGAATATCAAAAATAGAGAAAGCATTTCATATTGCCCAGTACATTTGTGGTTGAAAAGAGAATTCCAAGTCTTTTTTCCTCGGATTTTGCTACTTTTGAAGAAGACTAAAGAATAGATTGTAAATATGAGTTACACCAATTTCCCTTCCAAGCTGCTTGAGAATGCAGTTGCTGAGTTTTCAAAACTTCCTGGCATAGGAAGAAAAACGGCGCTGCGCCTTGTATTGCATTTACTAAATCAACCCAAGGAAGATGTAAATCTTTTTGGCTCTTCCATTACCCAATTACGCAATGAAATTAAGCACTGCAATTCTTGCTATAATATTTCCGACACTTCGCTGTGCGACATTTGCGCCAACCCAAAGCGCGATCATGAAACAATTTGTGTAGTAGAAAGCATTCGCGATGTAATGTCGATTGAAAGAACACAGCAGTTTAACGGTATTTACCATGTTTTAGGAGGAATTATCTCCCCTATGGATGGAATTGGGCCTAGTGATCTTAAAATTGAACCATTAATTCAGAAAGTTAGTGAAGGAAAAGCAAAGGAGATTATTTTAGCCTTGAGTACAACTATGGAAGGGGATACAACCAACTTTTACCTCTTTAAAAAACTGAATAAATTTAAAGTGCCAATCACTACAATCGCAAGAGGAGTTTCCATTGGGGATGAATTGGAATATACCGATGAAATTACATTGGGAAGATCGATATTACACAGAACGCTGTTCGATCAAAATTTACAATAACCAATTAATTAGTAATTAGATAAAATTCGGAGTTCCGTAATTCAAGAACAAGTTTATTAAATACTTATTTCTTGAAGCTTGACACTTGAAGCTTGTTCCTTTTCAGATGTATTTGTCCGTTTCTGTTATTTTATTAATTTCGTGTAGTATTTAGACTAAATAAACACAAACAAAAAAAACACAACACTAACATGGCTAAAATAGAAATCCTGATTCCTGCAATGGGTGAAGGAATTACTGAAGCAACAATCACTCAATTTCTAAAGAAAGTTGGCGATTTTGTTGAGGAAGAAGATTCCATCATGGAAATTGCAACAGATAAAGTTGATTCTGAGATTCCTGCTCCTCAAGCCGGTAAAATAATAAAATTCCTATTCAATGAAGGCGATACTCCAAAAGTTGGTGATGTAGTTGCCATTATTGCAACCGATGGAGAAGAAACCGAAGAAATTAAAGAAAGCCCAACACAAAAAGAACAGGAAGCAGTAACTGAAAATTTTGCCGCACCTGTACTTTTAGAAACAATCGCTCCTCAAATCAGTAATAAAACTGAAGATGGTAATTTCATTTCTCCATTGGTGAGAACAATTGCTCAAACTGAAAATATTGGCACCGAAGAATTGAACCAAATTAAAGGTTCAGGAGAAGCTGGCCGAATCACAAAAAAAGATATTCTTGACTATCTGAAAAATAATAAATCACAACCAGTCAAATATACTCCTGTAGAGCCAATAGTAGCACCAATAAGTTCCGGACCTTCCGCTTCTGTAAGTACTCACAAAAGTTACGATGGCGAAAATGTGGAAATCATTGAAATGGACCGCATGCGTAAACTAATTGCGCAATACATGGTAAATTCAAAACAAGTCTCTCCTCACGTAACTTCTTTTATTGACGTTGATGTTACAGGCTTGGTAAATTGGAGAAATAAAGTAAAGGATGAATTCCTGAAAAAGGAAAATCAAAAGCTAACCTTCACTCCCATTTTTGTTGAGGCCGTTACCAGTGCCCTTAAAGATTATCCAATGGTGAATGTTTCGGTTGATGGAGACCGAATTATTCGAAAGAAATACATCAATATTGGAATGGCAACTGCCCTGCCAAGTGGCAATTTAATTGTGCCGGTTATTAAAGCAAGCGATGAATTAAACCTGATAGGCATTACTACAAAAGTAAACGATTTGGCAGATCGGGCACGGAACAATAAACTTCTGCCCGACGAGATAAAAGGCAGCACCTTTACAATTACAAATCTTGGTGCATTTGGAAGTACTACGGGAACTCCAATCATTAATCAGCCAGAAGTAGCTATTTTGGCAGTTGGGGCAATTAAAAAGAAACCCGCTGTTATTGAAACTCCGCTTGGAGATACAATTGGAATTCGACACATTATGGTTTTATCACTCTCCTATGATCATAGAGTAGTTGATGGAGCTCTCGGAGGAATGTTTTTGAAAAGAATTGCAGAGAATCTTGAGAATTTTGATACAAAAAGAACAATTTAATCTCAAATAAAATCGAAAAAAAGCCATTGACTCTTCTTCAATGGCTTTTTTATGTAAATAAAACTCTTATTACTCAAAACACAGAACAAAATTATTTATTTTGTACAGTAAAAATGCTTATTCTTAACTACTTTAGCAGCAATTTTAATCAAAACGAGAAAAGCTTAAGTTTTTATTAACAATTCGGCTTTTTTATTACATTTGTTTTTGGAGTTTAACCCTTATCTACTATATTTAGTTATTGTTAATTAATTATCACCATATAACCTATACTATAGCCCATAAACTGAACAGGAAAACACCTTTTGCGTTAAAGGTTTGTTTTATGGTATTTATCTCTATTTTGATAGGGATAACTAATTCTCACTCTCTTTTAGCTTCGCCTAAACAGCAAAAAGTCACCTCGAAAAGACAATATCAAATTGCCGAAAAATTTCTTGACAATCGCAACTACGAAAAAGCAGCACTCATTTACAAAGAGTTACTCGAAGAATCATCAAGAAATGCCGATTTAAATTTCAAGCTAGGATTGTGCTATTTGAACATTATTTCTGAAAAAGAAAAGTCTGTTGCCCTATTGGAAAAAGCAATTCAGTACACGAGTTCCAAAAACAATGTTTCGATGGATGTGTACTTCAATTTGGCGAAGTCGTATCATGCCAATTACCAATTTACCGAAGCTCTTAAAGTATACAAAGATTTACTACAGATTATTTCACCACAAAATACCTCCTTTAGGAATGACATTCAGCGTAATGTTCAAATGTGTAGAAATGGCATTGAGTTGATGAAGAATCCTGTGAATATCTCAATCATCAACCTAGGAAATAAAATAAACTCTGAATTCTCGGAGCACAGCCCTGGAGTTACTGCCGATGAAAGTACAATGGTTTTCACATCCCGCAGAAACGGAACAGGAAACAAAATTGATTCAGATGGTCAATATTTCGAAGACATTTACATTTCTAATCGTATTAATGGTATTTGGTCTGCTCCAATCGGAATTGCAAAATTAAACACAAACGACCACGATGCCTCCATCTCCATTTCGGCTGACGGACAAGAACTGTACATTTACAAAGCTGGTTTTATTAATAGCAGAGAATCAGAAGGTGGAGATATTTACAGAAGCAGGTTGAATGGAACTGAGTGGAGTGAACCAGAAAAATTGGCTCCTATTATTAACTCATCCAGTAAAGAAAGTCATATTTCCATTTCAGCAGATAACAGAACAATATACTTTTCCAGTAATCGTCCGGGCGGATTTGGTGGCATGGATGTTTATACCGTAACCAAACTTCCGAATGGGAAATGGGGACGTGCAAAAAACTTAGGTCCTGCAATTAACACCGAATACGACGATGACGCTCCCTTTATTCATCCTGATGGGAAAACTTTATATTTTAGTTCTGCCGGTCACAAAACAATGGGTGGTTTAGATATTTTCAAAAGTACAAACACCAAAGGCAGATGGCTTCCTCCGGTTAATGTT
>JBFFMG010000315.1:0-4418 GCA_041554215.1 Labilibaculum sp. | reverse complement strand
TTTGAATCTGGTGATTTGCTGGTTATTTCAATAACGCCATTCGCACCTTTTTCATCGTACTTTTCAATGGCTTGTTCTCCTTTAATAACGTTTATCGACTCAATCGATTCTGGTGTTATTTTATCCATTTCTTTTCGATCAATTTTTATCCCATCAAGAAAATATAATGGTGCATTTTTCGAATCTCCTAAATTAAGTTTTACATTCGAGGCACTTTTTTGATTTTCTGATTTGCTTGTAATCAGAATTACTCCGTTTTCGGCTTCTTTACCATACAATTTACTTGCAGAAGCATCTTTTAGAACACTTATGGAAGCAATTTCGTTTGGTGAAATTTGATCCATTTGAGTGCGAGTTATTTTTTCACCATCTAAAATTACAATCTGTTGTTTACTAGGGTCCTTTGGTGTAATTGAATTAAATAAAGTTTCTTTTTGAGTGGGTATTCTATAACCTGTTTTAACATTACCTAAAGGGGTTGGCAAATCTTGATGAAAACCTCTTGCAATTATTTTAGGTTCGTCAAAGTTATAAGTAGTTGTTGGATTCTTTTTTATAGATTCTTCTAATTCTTTGCGATATTCATCAGAATTAACTCTCTTAATCTGTTCCTGAATTCTTGTCTTGCTTTCTTTAATTTGCTGATTTATTTTTTCTTGATACTCAGGAGATTCAATTTTTTTCAATTCTTGTTGAATGTTCTCACGCTGTTCTTTCATTCTGTTTTCAAATTCTCCTGATTCGAATTTTGACCTCTGCTGTTCCAGAGATTCTTTAGCGTTTTCAAGCTGGCTTTTAAGTTGATCTTGAAACTCCTTTGAATTCATCCGTTCAACGGTTTCTTGAAGTTCTATTTTAATTCGTTCTTTTTCCTTTTTATTTAATTCAGAACTTTCTTCAATTTCCTTTAAGTGATTTTCAAGTTCCTTTTTCTGTAATTCTTGCTGCTTAGCGAAATTTCCATTCGTTAATTCTTTTAATTGCTTGTCAATTCCAATTTGCTGTTTTTTCATTTCAAGATGGAATTCAGCTGAATTAAAATCAAGATCTTTTAATCCTTCCAGAAGTTCTTTTCGCATTTGGTCAACATCAAGGTCAATTTTCATGTCCTTCATCTCTATTTCTGCTGACTTCATTGCTTTCAACTGTTCTTTTATGATCTCATCGGCCTTCATCTTTACCCATTTGTCTGATTTTACAGAATCTTTAGGGAAATTAAATTCTGGAGTCCTAAAAGGTCTGAAAGATATGTCTACTGCAGGAGTTAGTGGAGGCATAGGAGGCATTTCCAATTCTTCCACTTCAGAGACTTCTTCAATTTCGGTAAGCTCTTCCACTTCAGTTACTTCTTCCACTTCAGTAACTTCATCAATATCAATTACTGTAGCAACAACTTCTGTTTTATTCTTATTCTCTTTTTTCTGCTTTTTCTTTTTTTGATCACTTTCTGAGTTTGCATTTACCAGATCAATAGGAAGTGCTTCATGCTGAATGGACTTCTCGGGTTGATCTATAGTTTTGTCAAGGATATTGATTTTCGTAAAGAGTGCCTTTTGAGAATCAGTATTCCCTGAAATGGCAAAATTCGAAATCAAGAATAATCCTGCAAATAAGAGCGTAAATACGCCACTAAGTACAAAGCGTTCTCTTCTTGGATTGGTTGAGGCTTTAGGTCTAAGAATACGTTTAATTCGATTCAATACTTTCCCTTTTTTACCAGAGAATCCTAACACCATTTCGTACTGTTTTTTTCTGATTGCTTCCATATTATTTAATGCTTTAATTAGAGTTAAGGATTCACCACAAACCTTAACCGCCAGATCGTCACAAATGTGCTCTCTTTCGGCATTTACCACAGAAGATAGCCACCAAACAACAGGATGATAAAAGAAAATTAATTCAATAATGCCTTGAATGAATTGCAACAAATAATCGTGTCTGCGAATATGTGCCAATTCATGGGCTATGATAATTTCCAATTGATTTTCGGGGATTCCACTTAGCATAGAAACCGGAAGAAGGACAATTGGTTTAAAATATCCAATTACAGAAGGAATGTCGAGAAGTCCCGACTCCTTAAAAAGTATGTTTTGTTTCAAATTAAATTTTAAGACCAAGCGATCGGCAATCTTCTTATAGTCAGATCGTAAGGGGTAGGTTAGGTGCTTTTTTAATTTTAGGGCATGAATGTATTTTAATATCAAGTTTATGGAAAGAAAAAGCATTCCAATCATCCAGATATGAACCAGATAGGGAAATGAGTTTTCTAATTGGATTTGGATTTGGGTCCATAGTTTGGTAAAGAATGATTCTTCTTTCGGAATGAGGCCTGATGTTCCCAGTAGAGTTGTAAAATCAGCTAAAGAGACACTGGTATTTGATGGAATGTAGCGGTAAAATGTTATTGCCGATGCAATACATATAAGTATAAGTCCTAAGCCTGATAGGGCATAGCGAATTCTGGCATTATCTTTTGAGATCAATAGGAATAGTAACCAAATAACACCTCCAATTACAATGGCTTGCCATAAGGAATGAACAAGAGTCCAGCCAATTGCATGGCTCAAATCGTATAAGTCAAGATTATTTAGCAGATTCATTATTCTCAGAATTTTCAATGTTATTAATTAGCTTTTTAATTTCATTTAGTTCTTTTGTTGAGCATTTTTGATTGCCTAATGCTTGCAGAACCATTCCGGAGGTTGAGCCACCAAATAGAGTCGAAATAAATTTATCAATTAACTGATTTTTAGTTTCTTTTTCTTCTACAATAGCGTGATAAATATGGGTTCTTGAATTCATATCTCGTTCAAGAATCCCTTTCTCGGTCATTATTTGCATTAGTTTAAGAGTTGTTGTGTATCCAACATTTCTTTCCGATTTTAATTTGTCATTTACAAAACGAACATTCGATGGACCGTAAGTCCAAAGAACTTGTAATATTTCTAATTCTGCTTCGGTTGGCTTAATCTTCTGTGACATATTATTGTGGTGATTTCCGTAATACGATTGTTTTCGTAGGTAAATATATACGAAACTTGTCGTAAAACAAAATTTTAATACGATATTTTTCGTAGATCAATCATTTTCAATTATTTTTTACAATGAAAAATGATTATAAATACTTAATCAATATTGCTATACCTCTTTACTTACCGCTTTTTTTTTCGTAATTTAAAGGGAACCCATTCATCTTAAAATATGGGATAGAAGTAAGAACAAGAAATTAAAACCCAATTGGCAATGCCAATTAAAGGTTACTAAAACCTTATGTAGAGTACATTTATTTTAACCATAAGAAACAAAGTATTATGCCTATTCGAAAATTAAAAGAGTTTTTAGATGAGAGACATATTAAATATGTAACTATTCGGCATTCATCAGCCTACACTGCTCAGCAAATTGCTGCCTCTGCCCATATTCCAGGGAAAATGCTTGCAAAAACAGTGATGATTAGAGTAGATGGAAGAATGTGCATGGCTGTATTGCCTGCATCTTATTTAATTGACTTTGATTTATTAAAAGAAATGCTAGGATGCAAAAAAGTAGAGCTGGCGCATGAGCAAGATTTCAAAGATATATTTCCACAATGTGAAGTGGGAGCCATGCCTCCATTTGGTAATTTATATGGACTGGAGGTTTATGTAGCAGAAAGCTTAGTTGAAGATGATGATATTGTATTCAATGCAGGTACTCATACTGAGCTTATTATGCTTTCCTATGAAGATTTCCATAATTTGGTTGAACCTATTACATTAAAGTTTACACATAAAAGTTATGCTTAATTAAGTAAAATGAAACAAAAAGTTGATTCTTTTTCCTGTTCTTACTTTCTTTTACTTCTAGGTAGTTATCTTTTATTTTTTTGCCGAACCAAATTACTTAAATTTGGCTGTTTTCAGCCATTACTGATTACTCAATGTTAATTGTTTTTGAATCAATAGCATACGAGGTGAAAATACCATATCCACCAATCACGTTCGAATAAAGGTTCACCTTGTTAAAAAAAGGAAAATCATCGTGATTGTTCAATGTAGTTATAGAACGTTCATATTTAAAGTAATCTGATGTAATGTGATATAGCTCCAATTTATATTCCGGTAATGTGTTTGAACCGTCTAATAGGGTATTGTAGGTATATATTGAAATACTAAAATTTTCACCATCAATATTTTCATCCGAAAAACTTTTACTGCCACGAAGCATATTTTGCTGAATACCAATGGAGTTTTCCGTTAAATTGCCATTGAAAATAATGTCATCGCTATAATAATCAGTTGTATATGATGTTGTTCCAACAACTGTTTTTAGTAAAATCATGTAGTAATCTTTCTGAAGTGGTGTATCCTTAAATTGAATGGTAAATTCCAATTTGTTTTCTTCCTTAACCTGATAGCTTAGATTCCTGATTGCTACCT
>JBFFMG010000314.1:0-4419 GCA_041554215.1 Labilibaculum sp. | reverse complement strand
GAGTCTGGCGTTGGAAATTGCATTTGTCTCGAATGAATGAATCGCCTGAAGTGTTTTTTGATTTGATAAACAGAATGGTTCAGTACCTAGCGTTGAAAATTGAACGCAATCAATTAATCGTTAAATATGTTAAGTCAATTTCTGAAGGAGATGAAATTGTATTTGATGTTGAAATGTATAATAAATCCTATGAGCTGGTTAACCAAGCCAATCTTGATTTTATATTAACAAATGAAGAGGGCAAATCATTCAATTATAGTCTTGAAGAAAGATCAGATAAATATCAATTGCGAATTAATTCTTTAGCCAAAGGCAATTATTCTTTTGTTGTGAAAACCAAAGAGGGAGAAGATTATTTGGAGCAATCAGGACAGTTTATTGTTAACTATAACAATACAGAATCAAATAATTTGCAGGCCGATCTAAAAATACTTTCGCAAATTTCAAGTTTGAGTGGAGGAGTTGCATTTGACTTGAGCGAATTGTCAAAAATTCAATCAGTTATTAGTGAAAATGAACATTCAAAATCTATCTTGTCAGAGGAAACAAAGTATGGTGATTTAATTGAAATGTTATTTATATTAATTATTATTATCATATTAATGATAATGGAATGGTTTTTGAGAAAGTATTGGTTAGGAATTTAAATCTGAAAAGTGAAATAGTAATCAAATGAATAAACGTCTATCTACTCTAATTGTAAATATAAAAAGTATATTTATAATTGTAATCTCCTTATTCTCATTAGTATCCTGTCAAACTCTTTCGTTGTACAGTTTTCAAGGTCTTACTGCTCCAGACCTTATTATTCCGTCTGACGTGAAAACACTAGTTTTTGTAGATAGGAATACCAGTTTTAAAATAGATTCTGTAAGTAAATATTACACTGTTAATAGCACACTTCTTTCTGACACAACAGATTATAGTACAGACATTTCCACAAATTGTTATCATGGTTTTACTGAGAATTTGTCAGAGTATTTAGCAATGGATTCGATTCCTTTTATTCGGTTGGATAAAAAGGAAATGCCAGGCAATCGAGATTACAAACCAATGAAATGGGAACTTGTTGATAGTATTTGTGCAAGCACAGGTTCGGATGTTTTAATTTGTTTGGAGGATATACAAGTGTATAATAGGTACACCGTTTTTGAAGATGTAATACATTTCGGAATTACTGATATTAATTATTATGCTGTTTGGAGAATTTATGATCCTTTAAAGCAAACATACCTTGATGAACAAATTGTAATAGATAGCTTATTTTCTGAAGTTACATCACCATCCTATAAAAGATTAATTGAAGAGAAATTACCCAAAAGAAAAGATCTTTTTAAGGATGTTTCTTATCAAATTGGAAATCAGTATGCAGACAAGCTGGCACCTAAATGGATTGATATCACCCGAAAATATTTTGCATCAGGTGACGATCGATTAGCCATTTCAAAATACTATATAGATAAGGGAGATTGGGAAACTCCAATTACATTATGGATTGAGATCTCCGAAGAGAAAGATGATAAATTAGCTGGAAGAGCTTGTTTTAATTTAGCTGTTGCCCAGGAAGTTAATGGTGATTTCGTATCGGCAAATCAATGGATTCGAAAATCTATTTTTCATTACAAAACACTAAAGTCTTTACCTTCAGAATTTAAATGGGTTAAAGAATACACATTGGAACTTATCGAGAGAACTAAAAACAAAGCAAAATTAGATCTCTTTTTTGGAGAATAATTAAATTTGAATAAAATAAATGACCCTGAAGAAATTATTCTATCAGGGTTTTTTAATTTTGTACTCATAATAAATTAATTTTATCATAAATGACATCAACAGGAATACTTTATATCATACTAGGAATATTAATAGCAGATTTTATTTTAGAACGACTTTTGGAATACTTGAATCATCAAAAATGGTCGCCAATTTTGCCTAAGGCTCTAGAAGGTATATATGATCAGGAAAAATATCATCAATCTCAGAACTATCAAAAAGACAAATTAATGCCTTCTTTACTATCATCTGGTATTGGATTTATTGCTACAATTTTAATGATTTCATTGGGTGGTTTTGCTTGGGTTGATGAACTGGTAAGGAATTATTTCGAATATCCAATAGCAGTTGCTTTAGCCTTTTTTGGAATAATCATGTTTTGCTCTAGTTTACTTGGATTGCCTTTTTCGTACTACTCTACATTTGTAATAGAGGAGAAGTATGGTTTTAATAGAACGACTGTAAAAACTTTTGTTTTAGATCTATTGAAAGGTGGTTTACTAAGTATTGTAATTGGTGGAGGCATATTAGCCCTTTTAATTTGGATTTATTTGCAGACAACAACAAACTTCTGGTGGATGGCGTGGATGGTAATTGCTTTTTTTATGATTTTTATGGCCATGTTTTACTCTTCTTTATTGGTACCACTGTTTAATAAACAAACACCTTTGGAAGAAGGCGAATTAAAAGAGGAGATCAGTAAGTTTGCTAAAAAGGTCGATTTTAAATTGGATAATGTCTATGTAATGGATGGTTCCAAGCGATCATCGAAAGGAAACGCATACTTTAGCGGACTAGGATCTAAAAAAAGGATTGTTTTGTTTGACACTTTGATTAATGATTTGAGCAAAGAGGAAATTGTTGCAGTTTTAGCACATGAAATAGGACATTATAAAAAGAAGCATACACTTAGCGGAATATTTTTATCCTTACTACAAACAGGACTGATGTTTTATATCTTTTCTTTACTAATTGCCAACCCATTATTGTCTGAAGCATTAGGAGCCAAGGAGCATGGGTTTCATTTGGGATTAATTGCTTTTGGAATTTTATATTCTCCTATTTCAACTTTTCTAGGATTAGGAATGAATATTTTATCGCGCAAAAATGAATACGAGGCCGATGATTATGCCTTGAAAAATTATAATGCAAAAGCCTTGGGAGATGCTTTGAAGAAATTGTCTGTTAGTTCTTTAAGCAATTTAACGCCGCATCCGGTTTATGTATTCTTTTACTATTCTCACCCTAGTCTTTTACAACGATTAAAAGCATTACAGTTAATAAAATAAGAAAATGCAAGCAGAGATTATTACAATTGGCGATGAAATTCTAATTGGTCAAATTGTCGATACCAATTCAGCATGGATGGCTAAAGAATTAAATGGTATTGGTATTAATGTTGGAAAAATTACTAGTATCTCAGATCAAAAAGATGATATCGTAAGTACCTTAAAGCAGGCAATGGAAAGAGTTTCCCTTGTTTTGATTACTGGAGGTTTAGGGCCAACTAATGATGACATAACCAAAAAGACCTTAAGCGATTTTTTTGGGATGAATTTAGTTCAGAATGATTTATTGTATGCCAAAATAGAGCAACGACTTGCTGACAGAGGGATTCCTATGAATCGTTTTAACCGAGAACAGGCTTTAGTACCTGATGGAGCGAGAATAGTTGCGAATAACCATGGTACAGCTCCATGTATGTGGTTTGAAAAAGATGAAAAAGTAGTTCTTTCAATGCCAGGTGTTCCTTTTGAAATGATAGGGATTATGCAAGATGAGATTTTAAAATCGCTGGTACAGCATTTTTCCACCCCAATTATTTTGCATAAAACTGTAATGACTCAAGGCATTGGAGAATCTGTTATGGCAGAAATGCTTGAAGAATGGGAAGGGAATTTACCATCTTGTGTAAAATTAGCCTATTTGCCTTCTCCCGGAGTTTTACGTTTAAGAATGAGTCTTACAGGTAATAAAAGGGAAGAATTAGAGCAAATTATTGAGGAGCAGTTGCTAAAATTGAAAAAAATTATTCCTGAAAATATATTTGGATATGATGATGAGCCAATGGAATTGACTGTTGCTCAACTTTTATTGGATAAAGCAAAAACTTTAGGTACCGCAGAAAGTTGTACCGGAGGCAATATTGCACAATTAATAACTTCTCATGCTGGCAGTTCTGCTTATTTTAAAGGTTCTGTTGTTGCTTATTCGAATGAGGTAAAAGAGAATGTTCTGCAGGTGAATGGAACAGATTTAGAGAAATACGGAGCAGTAAGTCAAGAAGTAGTGGAGCAGATGGCTATTGGTGCAAAAAAGTTGCTAAATACCGACTATGTTATTGCAACTTCAGGAATTGCTGGTCCAGATGGAGGAACAGAAGAAAAGCCAGTTGGGACCGTTTGGATTGCAGTTGTTGGTCCAAAAGATTTGATTTCTCAACGATTTGATTTGTATAAAAATAGAGAACGAAACATTCGTGTAGCTTCATTAAACGGATTAAATATGTTACGTAAACTTCTTGAAAAGTAAAAGATAAAAATATCTTTATAAATAAAGGTTTTCCAGTTATTGGGAAGCCTTTTTTTTTGTACAATTATTAATGTGAAAAATTTCACATTATCGTTAGTTGCTATTGTTTTTAGT
>JBFFMG010000313.1:0-4431 GCA_041554215.1 Labilibaculum sp. | reverse complement strand
TTTACAGATATATTTTAATGTGAATCCATTTACGCCATACACAACAAACACAATGTATGTCTAAATAGTAAAGAGTATGTTTTACAAACAATAAATTCTTTTTTTTCTAATTATAGAAAAAATGAATATCACACCTATGTGCAAAAATAAAAAAATCCCTCAAAAAAATTGAGGGATTTGAAACAAATTATTAAAAAAAAAATTAATCTTCATTCAGAGATTTAAATCCTTCACCAAGAATTTCATTTGCTTCAGTAACATTGACAAAGGCATTAGGATCAACTGCTCTTATGTGCAGTTTAAGAATTTCTAATTCTCGCCGACTCATTACGGAATAGATCATTTTTTTATCTTCACCCGAATAAGCTCCAGTTCCCGTAAAAATAGTTGCACCACGCATTAAATCATTTTTAATCTTAGAAGAAATTGACTCGTATTGATCAGAAACAATCATTACTGTTTTGTGGTAATTTGCTCCACTTACAACCATATCAATTATTTTGCCTTCGATATAAATAATGATTAATGAATAAATTGCAAACTCCCAACCAATCGTACCTGTTTCACTTGGTTGAACAAGTGTGAACAAAACAATTATACTATCAACAATCATCACTAATTTACCTAGTGACATCTTTGTATATTTTGCTAAAATCATTGCAATAATATCAGAACCGCCCGAAGTTGCACGTGATTTAAAAATGAATCCTATTGAGATTCCATAAAATACACCAGCTACAATTGTGTTTAACATCGGATCAGCTATAACCTTAGCGTAATCAGGAGAAACATATGTCTCCATTAACCAAACAGTAATTAAAATAATAAAGATACTTAACACTGTTTTAATCCCAAATCGCGGTCCTAAAATAATAGTTCCAATAATGATTAATGGAATTTCCATTGCAAGTGTACAGTAACTAATCTTCCAACTAAACATTGTGTTTAAGACAGTTGCTATACCATAAACTCCACCTGGAGCCAATTTGTAAGGAACGACAAATAAAATATCGGAAACCGCAAAAATAATACTACCAATAATTAGGTATAAATAAGCGCTAAGCCATTCATTTGACAAGAACTTTTCTTTAGTAATAAAAGCCATTTTTTAATTGTTAGTTTAAGTGTTTAAAATTTGCCGACAAAAATAGATGCCTCCCTTTTAATAACAAGGAATTTGATCAAATTTCCCAAACGCATAACTATCTGTATTCCAAAGAAGAATATGATTTATACATATTTTTTTAAACATGTTTATCCAAATCCAAAATAAAAGACGTCAATTTTTCGCTTATGAAAATATACTTGTGCTCATTTAATCTGATTTATATAGAACTAAATAATCTGAATATCTCTATCAACAACTCTACTTATGTTTTCTACTCGATTTTAAACAAAAAAAAGCTGTTCTAGAAAAGAACAGCTCAAATTTGGGTATGATTCTAATTTATTTTAATCCACTCCTCTTTAGAAGAGGTTCAATGGAAGGTTTTTTCCCTCTGAAATTCAAATAAAGATTCATTGGATGATCACTTCCTCCCTTTTCAAGAATATTTTCTTTAAATGATTTAGCAATTTCCTTATTAAAAATACCCGCTTCCTTAAAGGCATCAAATGCATCAGCATCTAACACCTCGGCCCACTTGTATCCGTAATAGCCAGCACCATATCCTCCAGCGAAAATATGTGAAAACGAGGTGCTCATACAGCTTGTTGGAACTCTATCAAACAATTCTGTTGACGACATCGCTTTATCCTCAAATACTGAAACATCCTCTACTACTGGCTCTGTTACACTATGCCAAGCCATATCATTTATGCCAAAACTAATTTGGCGGACAAAAGAGTAACCACTTAGGAAATTTTCGCTATCGATAATCTTTTGAACAATTTCAGCAGGAATCTTTTCCCCTGTTTCATAGTGTTCCGCTACATCATCAAGCCATTCCTTTTGGGTTGCAAAGTTTTCCATGAATTGAGATGGCAATTCCACAAAATCCCGATATACACTTGTACCCGAAAGACTTCTATAGGTGCATTTAGACAACATACCGTGCAAGGCATGTCCGAACTCATGTAAAAATGTTGTTACTTCATTAAAAGTAAGCAGAGATGGTTTTGTTTCACTTGGTTTTGTAAAGTTGCATACAATTGAAATATGCGGACGATGATCTGTACCATTTTTACGGTATTGATCTACGAAAGAAGTCATCCATGCTCCTCCTTGTTTTGAGCTACGAGGATGAAAATCGGTATATAGTAATGACAAAAACTCTCCTTTATCATTTGTTACTTCATAAACATCAACTTCTTCATGATATTTAGATAAAGTCGGATTTACCTTAAATTCTATTCCATAAAGACGTGTTGCTAATGCAAAGATGCCTTTTTTGACTCGTTCCAATTCAAAATATGGACGAGTAATTTCATCATTAACATCAAACTTTTCTGTTTTTAATTTTTCAGCATAATACGCCCAATCCCAGCGTTCCAATTTAAAATCTGCACCTAAGCTTTTGGCATAGTCTTGCAATTCCTTAAATTCTTCTTTTGCTTTTGGCATCGAAGCATCCAATAATTCGGTAAGGAAATCAATCACCTTGTTTGATTTCTCTGCCATTCTTTCTTCTAACACAAAGTCGGCATATGAAGTATATCCGAAAAGCTGAACTTTCTTTAAACGCAGCTCCACAATTCGTTTGAGAGTCTTCTGGTTATCGAATTTATCGTTAAAACATCGTGAAGTGTATACTTTAAACATTTTCTCGCGCAATTCTCGCACATCCGAATACTGCATAAAAGGTACGTAGCTGGGAAATTGAAGAGTAAAAACCCATCCTATTTTCTCTTTCTCTTTTGCAACAGAACTCGCAGCCTCAATAATTCCATCTGGAAGACCTGACAAATCTTTTTCATCAGTTATATGAAGCTCAAAATTATTGGTAGCGGCCAATACATTTTCGCCAAACTGTAATGTTAATTTGGAAAGTTCTTTTGAAATTTCTCTAATTTGATCCTTCTTCTCCTTCTCTAAATTAGCACCTGATCTCACGAAGGATTTATAGCGATCAGTCAATAGTTTTTCCTGTTCAATAGTAAGTTTCAATTCACCTTTTTGATGATAAACTTCCTTTACACGAGAGAATAGTTTTTCATTCATGATGATATCATTTGAAAACTCAGTTAACATAGGTGAGATCTCTCTGGCCAATGCCTGCATTTCATCATTTGTATTCGCGTGATTCAAATTAAAGAAAATCGAAGCTACCCGGTCTAATTTATGTCCTGAATACTCCAATGCTTCAATGGTATTTGAAAAATTTGGCTTATCTACATTATCAGTAATTTGATCTATTTCTTTTCTTGCTAATTCGACACTTTCGGTAAAAGCAGGAAGATAGTGCTTCAACTCAATTATTTCGAAAGGAGCTGATTCGTATGGCGAATTAAATTCGTTTAATAATGGATTTGTATGTACAGTCATAGTTATTTTTTTTTATCAAAAACAAAGATATAAAATTGAAAAGCCAATTAATCCAGAAAAAATCTAATTATTTGGAAAATATCTTAATAATACCCTTTCATCGTCAAATAACTAATCTTACTGATTGATTAAGTGAGACTTATTGAGCACTTAAATCTATTTATACTTTGAGATTTTTTTTACGCAAACCTTTTCGCACATATCACAACACACATAATATCAACACATAAGGAAGTATCTCCTGAAAAATTCCTTATATTTGATTTAATAAAACAAGGGGGATTTGTAATTATCAAGCGTTACTGAAATGAAAGGCATGAATTTTCTTATCCAAAAAAACTTACAAAAAGAAGCAATAATATCACTCTTTGCTTCCAAATTATTGTGTTCCTCACCCACATACTACTTCCTCACTCATCCCGTTGGGTATTTCTCAATTAGCATCTAGAATTATCATTTCTTTTGCCATTCATTATTCAATGAATAGCATTTAACTATTTTACATTATCCAATTTTAAGAACGGAATTCTATTCTGGTACTTTAAATTGTTATATCTATATAATTATGAAACGAATTTGTATAAAAATCGGATCTAATGTTCTTACAAAAGAGAACGGAGAATTAAATACATCCAGAATTAAAAATATTGTCTACCAAATATCTTCTTTACGAAACCAAGGAATACAATGCATTCTCGTATCATCAGGTGCGGTTGCAGCAGGAAAAAGCAAAGTGAAACTGCCTGAGAAAATTGATACTGTGTCGGCAAGGCAGGTTTGGTCTTCTGTTGGTCAGGTAGAACTACTGAATGTTTACTCTTCTTTTCTTAGCGAATTTAAAATCGATTGTGCGCAAGTTCTTGTTACAAAACAAGATTTTCGAACAAGAGAGCATTATTTAAACATGAAAAACTGTCTGAATTCTCTTTTAAATAATGGAATTCTAC
>JBFFMG010000312.1:0-4432 GCA_041554215.1 Labilibaculum sp. | reverse complement strand
GTTAGCGCCTTAAATGTATTAAAAAAAGAATTATTTCAGGATTAAAATGGTTGAATTATTTTTTGGTTATTCTTCTCCTGTAATGATCAGAAGGTGTTATTATACAGAGGTTTGATAACTTAATGTGGAAATATACGTAAATGTATTTAATCAAGCAATTTGATAAAAACACAATGCTGATGTTGTTTTTTTTTTAACTTGCGCATGTAGTTTGTGTTAATTCAACCTTAATATTGAACTGCAACGGACAAATAAAACCATGATGAAACAGTATAAAAGTTTAACATTTCCTGCACTTTTTACAGAAACTGTAGTGAAATTCGGCAACTGTAACGCAATGGCCCTAGTAGGTCAAACTCCTTTTACATATAACGAGGTATATTCTAATATTCAAGCCTTACTTGCATTTTTTGAAAAATTAGGGGTAAAGCCAGGCGATAAAATAGCTCTTTTGAGTACAAACATGCCTAATTGGGGCATGGCCTACTATGCAACCACTTTTATGGGAGCGGTAGTTGTACCAATGTTACCCGATTTTAGCGAACATGAGATAGAAAACATATTGAGACATTCAGAAGCAAAACTAGTTTTCGTTTCTAAAGGATTGCTATCAAAAATCGAAAACCTAGATATTGATTCTTTGCATCATAAGATTGCAATTGAGGATTTTAGTTTAATTTCTTCGGATGATAAAGAAATTAATTTTGATCTTTCCTTAGCCCCTGAAGGTAAATACGAGGTGAAGGAGGATGATATGGCTGCAATTATTTACACCTCGGGAACTACAGGTAGTTCAAAGGGGGTAATGTTGTCGCATAAAAATATTTGCTCGAATGCGATTCTATCAAAAACAATTCATCCAATGGATGAAACGGATCGTTTTCTTTCTATTTTACCATTATCTCATACCTATGAGAACACTTTGGGCTACGTAATTCCTATGATTGCTGGTGCCTGTATCTATTATTTAGGAAAAACGCCGGTTCCTTCTTTGTTAATTTCGGCATTTAAGGAAGTGAGACCAACGATTATGTTTTCGGTTCCATTGATTATTGAGAAGATTTATCGAAGTAAAATCTTGCCATCTATTAATGGTAAAGCTATTACCCGAAATTTATATAAGATTCCTTTTTTCCGTAAAAAGCTGAATGTTATAGCAGGTAAAAAATTAATGGAAACCTTTGGTGGTGAATTAACCTTTTTTGGTATTGGTGGTGCTAAATTAAATTCTCAAGTTGAGCTCTTTTTACGTGAAGCAAAGTTTCCATACGCTATTGGATATGGATTAACAGAAACAGCGCCATTAATTGCAGGAATTGGTCCTGCTAAAACAAAATTTCAATCAACAGGACCCGCTTTAGTTGGAGTTGAACTGAAAATAAATAATCCTGATCCTATTACTCAAATTGGTGAAGTTTGGGCAAAAGGCGATAATATCATGATGGGTTACTATAAGGAACCAGGGAAAACTAAGGAAGTGATTACAGAAGATGGCTGGTTTAAAACCGGCGATTTAGCAAAGATGGATGAAGACAATTATTTATACATTGAAGGACGATTAAAAAATATGATTGTCGGATCAAGTGGGGAAAACATTTATCCAGAAGAAATAGAATCGGTAATCAATAACTTTAAACACGTTATAGAATCTGTGGTTATTGAACAAAAAGGAAAATTAGTTGCCATGGTTCATTTTAATTACGAGGAATTGGAACAGCAATACAAACACCTTAAAAAAGAGGTGGGGAATTATGCAGACCAAACCGTTGATGAGCTTTTGAAGGAATTACAAGAGTATGTGAATTCTCGTGTCAACAAATTCTCACAGGTTCAATTGATCGTGGCTCATGTTGATCCATTTCAGAAAACGGCAACTCATAAAATTAAACGATTTTTGTATTACTAGAAATATAGAAAAGGCTGATGAAAAATCAGCCTTTTTTTTTGTCTTGTATTTTAAATATAATCTTCAAGTGATTAGCTATAAATAAGGGAAGCGTCTCCTGTAAAATCTTTTTCCCGGTCGATTTCGGTTTGAGTTTCGCATTCGGGTCCAAATCTTTCAAAAGCACTCATAAATCCAAAATCTCTATCTGGAATATCTTTCAAGATTTT
Organism: Labilibaculum sp.; assembly: GCA_041554215.1. Lineage (GTDB taxonomy): Bacteria > Bacteroidota > Bacteroidia > Bacteroidales > Marinifilaceae > Labilibaculum. The sequence goes on along the minus strand of JBFFMG010000312.1, from coordinate 2,317 downwards.
CCCTACTAATGAGACTGCTTTTTTTGAGATGATTAGCCAAGGAACAGTGGCTGCATCAACAATATCAGTTGCAATTCCAAATGCATCACCTGCTATTCCTGTTTCTATTTCCTTTAATTGGCTTTTTTTCGAGTATGACTTAAGTAGATATGAACATTTAATTCGCGGTTTTTAGGCATTTCTCTGCTTAAAATATACAAGCCTTCAGAACCAGATTGATCGGTGTCAAAGAAATCTTCATTATTGTGCCGCTTGCTTAGTTTAAAAGGTTCTTGAGGTATAGTAGTTACCATCATTTTGTCTGTTTCGGTTGGATGGTCAGCTATGATTACAAAGTATAATTTCCAGCTTTTCTTTGGACGATAAATTTGAATTCCATCAATTCCCAATCTTACTTTACCCATGATAATTGAAGTTTAGTTTAATATAAATATACGAGAGATTATGTTGGAAAATAGAATAACAGGCCGAAGAATCGATTTGTTTTTATGTTTTGAATTAAATAGGGAATGTATGTTTTTCGACAGATTTACCACTTTTTTTAGGTTTCTATCTTTCAGGTAATCAGTTTGAAGAGAGCTGAGTATTGTTTGTGGATTGCTCATGATGTAATGGTTGCTTAGAATCTTGAATTAATATTGATACTTTTGTTATGCGATTTGGCAATATCATATTTCTTGATTTGATATTAAAGAGGGAATCCGGTTTAAGTCCGGAACTGTACCCGCAGCTGTAATCTCTATACCAAACTCTGTTGCATTATGTCACTGTATCTTATGGAAGATATGGGAAGGCGCAGCAAGAGGGAGAAAGTCAGAAGACCTGCCTAAAAGCAATTTTGTTTAATCGATACTTTCGGGACTAAAAGTTAGATTATGAAGAGATATATTATATCTGTGCCTAAAGGGCATATTATGCTTGGTTCGTTAATTCGGAACCAATTTTTCAAATTTAGATCGGTTATAGATGACAATCTGTTCATCTCGTTTATTGATAAAACGAACTGGTTAACTCCAAAACTTTATGAAAGAGCGAGGGTTAGAAAACGCTATTCGCAAAATTTTAGTTTTTGGAACCTAGGATTACTCTCAATTAATATGATTTAATACATCAGCCTTTTGTTTTCAACAAGGCTGAATTCTTGCGTTCATAAAATAAGAGCGAACTACCATTTGTGTACTCGAAAATCAAAATAATATGATATCAGAAAGAGGAAAAGTAAGCATTGTTGGTGCTGGTCCTGGCGATCCAGAATTAATCACACTTAAGGCCATTAGGGCCATTGAAAAAGCAGAAGTGGTACTGTATGATTATTTGGTAAATAAAGAATTGCTGAAATATTGCAAGCCTGATTGTCAGATTGTTTATGTTGGAAAAAAGAATAAGCAACATACCTATCCGCAGGAAGAAATTAATAAGATGCTGATTGAGTTGGGATTGGCAGGAAAAAATATTGTACGGTTGAAAGGTGGAGATCCATTCGTATTTGGACGCGGTGCTGAAGAAATACTTGGTTTGCAAGAGCATGATATTGATTTTGAGGTGATTCCGGGCATAACGGCTGGTGTTGCAGTTCCTGGAGCAGCAGGGATTCCTGTTACATTGAGAAATGTGGCTTCTTCAGTAGCTTTTTTTACAGGACATCAGTGTGATAATCACAAAACAGAAATTAAGTGGGACAAAATTGCTACGGGTATTGATACGCTTGTTTTTTACATGGGGGTTACTCAGACTCCACGAATTGTGCGTAATCTAATAGCAAATGGCAGGAAACCAGAAACACCGGTTGCAATGATTCGTTGGGGAACTCTGCCGGAACAGGAAGTGCTTAAAGGAGTTTTAGGAAATATTGTGGAAAAAATGAAGGAGCATGATTTTAAACCACCCGCAATCTTTATTGTTGGGGAAGTAGTTGCTTATTCCGAACAATTATCACCATTGATCAGTCAAATGGCCGAAACAGAAATTTGATAGCTATGAACAGAAAAGGAATTTTATTATGTGGGCATGGAACCCGCAAAGAAAGAGGAGCAAATGCTTTTCGGGAATTTGTAATGAGGTTTGCATCTCAAACCAGCAATTATGAAGTGGAATATGGATTTTTGGAGCTCTCAGAACCAGATTTCGAGACAGGAGTTAAGCATTTGGTTGAAAAGGGTGTAACAGAGATAATTGCTGTTCCAGTTTTTTTATTTACCGGAGTGCATATGCAAAAAGATATACCTTATACTTTAAATAGCTTTCAGAAAAAATATAAAGTGAAAATTCAGTTGGCAAATTACATCGGAACATGTAATGAAATGGTAGACTACGGTGT
>JBFFMG010000311.1:0-4440 GCA_041554215.1 Labilibaculum sp. | reverse complement strand
TCCTGAATTAATAATTTCAATTTATACCGATGAATTTGGTTTAATTTCGGAAACGAAACCTGTGTTGTACGTGGTTTTTGGTGCGAGTCTGATTTTTCCAATTTCGGTAACTCTATTTCATGGTGTTTCGGGTACTGGAAATACTTTTCATGCCATGTTACTTGAAATCGCAGTTTTATTTTGTTATTTGGGAGGGGTATACTTAATTATTGCGGTTTTAAAATTACCAATAGCAGGCGTGTGGACTTCGGAGTACTTTTATGGTGGTTTTTTAGGCTTAAGTTCTTGGTTGTATTTAAAATATGCAAACTGGAAAGAGAGCAATATCTAAAATTATAGTTAAGATTATTTAAGAGAACTATTCGAATGGTACAACTTCTGGTTGGGTTACTCTAAAATTGTTAAATTTAGGCCTTTCTTCACCTGATATACGATATTCAAACTGGTTAAAATCGGAGGGGGCCTTTGGATAAAAGGCTAAACGTAATTGTATGGTTTTAAAAACTAAATTTTCGTTGCGCAATCGAACACCAAATCCAACTCCATAATAGAATTTTTCCTTAAGAATATTTTTCTTATTACTTCCAATAAATCCCATATCGGCAAAGGTGTAAAAAGCAAATCGAAAGCCACCTAAAGTATAGGGGGTAAAAGCAACAGTTTCCAAATTAAGAACTAATTTCTGTGTCCCAATTACATCCTCTTTTGAGAAACCTCGTATTCCTGTTCCTGCAAGAAGGCTTATGAATTCTTCAGGAAATCTCCTTATCCCTAATGTGTATTGCAAATCAGCAAAATTACGAAGACGCAGAGGTCCGAGATTACGAATTCGACTGAAAAATTTTGTTTGTCCGAGTAAAACACCTTGTTCAAACTTTTTGGTATTAAAATAGCCTCCAATAGCAACACGATTAAAGAAGTAGGTTCTGCTTTTACTTAGGAAAATTGATTTTTGAAAATCAAATCCTAAATATTTTCTGTGTGAGTATTCCCGGTCTTCATATCCCATGGTTATTTGTGCTAAAGAACCATATGGTATGTCCTCTGTTCGTCCAAAGTTGTAAATTAAATTACTCTTATAATATTGAATTTGACTTAAGCTTAGGCTGGCCAAATAGTGAATGTTATTGTGATAAAATTGATTTAAAGTTGGACCAACTTCAGGTCTTTCGAAAAATTCCCGCATAGATATTCTTCCTGTCACATATAATTTTCTTCGGGCAAATTGGTTCTTTGATTTAATTTTATAAGAACGACCAAACCAAATATTTCCATAATTAAAATCCAATGGAATTTCATTAATTACGGGATCATCTTTATGTATTTCGTCCGATCTCATTGTTTGTGAAAGAGTAAAACCTCCAGCATATTTGGTGTTGTAAGTGGCGAAACTTCGATCTAAATCCACTTGAATAACAGCTTTTTCGTAAGTGTTTTGGTAGGTAAAAGTTGCATCAATATATGATTTTCGGATATTTCGAATTTTATATTTTCCTGTGTACCCATATTTTTGATCTTTATCTGAGTCAAACTCAAAACTATTACTGAATTCATGTCCTAAACCGTATAAGTTTCGACTGTATATTTCAAAATCGGTAGCGGTTAGAGATCCAACTTTCATGTTGGCTCCCCATGAAAACTGATCTTTAACCCACAATTGAATATCGACTAATGTGTTGGAGCCTATAACAGGTAAAACTCTAAAATAGGCATCTTTAACGTATGTTAATTCACGAATTAATCGCTCATTATCAGCAAGATTGTAGGGGTCGATAGCATCGCCTTCGTTCAATCGCAATAGCTTACGTAAGTGATTGCGCCGACTGGTGTTGTGTAGTTTATTTCCGGTTTTTTCGAGCCAGGAGTTTGCTATTTGTGTTGTGTCATATAGCGTAGGACCAAATGGTTCTAAAACCCGCACGGTGATGTTTCGAATTGTTTTGCCTTGATATTGCAAAAAAGCAGTTTCACTTCGTTCAGTATTAATGGTATCGGTCGGATTCAATTTGTCTGGAGAAACAAAAAATAAATTGTATAATTCTTTTGTGAATTTTCTTTTTCCAGCTCCTTGCTGCAAGGAATTGTAAAATTTGGAACCATTGTTCGGATCTCTTTTAAGTATGTCTTCGCTTACTGTATCTAAAAGAAAAATGAGAGTATCTCTGGAAACAATATAAGTGCTGTCTTGTAATCGATAATTTTGATTTTTTCCAATAAGCGTGTCTCTTCGCGAAATCCTTTGCCCATTTGCATGGAGAAGATTTCCTATCAAAAGAATAAGAATCAAACAATATGTACCTATTTTACCGATGAGTCAAAATTTTAATTACAAACAGGATCATCTTCATCCAAAGATATATAAATTGTAATTTGATTTATGCGTTCCAAAGCACAAGAATCATACCTTGATAGGTCTTGAATTGTTAAGTTATTTTAAATTGGTGATAGTTGTAAGCTTTTTGTTGAGTTGGTTAATGCTTTCTTCAGCCCATTTCCATTTACCTTCTTTTCTAATTTCTCCGGTTAAAATTTTGCCTCTAAATAGCTCAAGAGTCTCAACAGCACTGCCAAATCCAAATCTTTTCAATCCTAATTTAAAAATAACCTTATCGTATTTAGTTATTTCTTTCCCACGAAAAAAAATGAGATAATAGTAGAACATGCTCATTTCAGCTGTCTTATCATTGAATTCAATTTTATAAATGATTCTGTTTCTTTTTAAGAGCAAGAGTAACATGTACATAATTAGTACTGTAGACAGGTAAACTACATTTATACCAACAAAAAACAGGAGAATAACTATTAGAAGCGCCAGTAAGGAAAGTTCCTTTTTTATTCTTTTACCCAAAGGATATTCAGATGGGTTTAATTCAAATTTTTCCATTGTGTATTTTTTGCATAGTTAGCAAAATAGCTAGTAGTAATCAAACTTAGGGAGATTATTATCGCTATCAACAAGAATTAATTCACATTATCTACTAAAGTTTTAGTAATAACATTTGCCTACTAAAAATTTAGTACTAAGTTTGTAGTAGATTAATCGTAAAGTAAAAGTTTTGTTATGAAGGAATTGACCAAAGCAGAGGAACAGGTAATGCAGATTGTGTGGGAATTGGAAAAAGCAAGTGTTAGAGATGTTGTTGCAAAATTTCCGGAGCCAAAACCTGCTTATACAACAGTGGCAACCGTTATGAATGCATTGGAAAAGAAGGGTTTTACAGATAAAATTCCAGCCGGAAAATCACATTTATTTTCGGTGAAAATACCAAAAGATGATTATTCAGGTTATAAGGCGGGAAGCTTGGTAAACAATTATTTTAATGGGTCATTTTCGAGAATGGCTTCTTTTTTTGCAAAAGATAACAAATTGAGTATTCAGGAATTGGAAGAGATGATTAAGATTGCTAAACGTGAAATAAATAAAGAGAAGTGATATGGAAGCAATGATGGATTACTTACTACAGTCATCGGCTGTTCTGGTTTTATTTTATCTGATTTACATTTTGGTATTGCGAAATGAACGATTCTTTACAGAGATTCGCTTTTACCTATTGGGAACTGCCGTGTTAGCTCTAATTCTGCCTCTTTTAAAATTTTCTTACTCGATTACTGTCGAATCAGCATTTGTAAATAATGCGATGGGAGATTTATTTGTTGACACACTTCCTGGAGAAACAATTATGCATGCCAAACCCATAATTTCCATGGGAGAGATATTGCTCATAATTTATCTGGCTGTGAGTATCGTTCTATTTTTAAGAAGTATTGTAAAGGTTTTTCAAATAAGACAAATTATAAAAGCCGGGAAATATCAAATTGTTGATGAACAAAAGGTAATTCTTTTGGATCAGTCAACACCTGCCTTTTCTTTCTTTGGATACATTGTAATGAACAGAGAGGAGTTTAGCGACAAGTCTCTGAATAATATATTTGCGCATGAAAAAGTACATGCTCGGCAAAAGCATTGGATCGATCTGCTATTTGTTGAACTGTTGACCATCGTATTTTGGTTCAACCCTTTTGTATGGCTTTATCAGGTTGCGGTAAAACAGACGCATGAACTTTTGGCTGATGATGGAGTGATAGCGCGCGGCTTTAACATCGGACAATATCAGGCAATTTTAATGAACCAAATTATGGGAACCGAGGTTTTGGGCTTAGCCAATAACTTCAACTATTCCATCGCTAAAAAACGAATGATTATGATGTCAAAAGAAAGAAGTCCGCTAAATAGACGCTATAAATTATTGATTGTTATTCCAGTAGTATGTGCTGTTTTGTTATTCAATCTACAAATAGTGGAAGTTCAAGCTCAAGAGAAAAAAATTGAGAAAGTGGTTAATATTGTAACTATCTCAGGACAATTATTTAATGAATTGAATGAACCTCTTGCTAACGTTAAAATTTTAGGAGGGAGTCAGGATATTGCCACAGCTTCGG
>JBFFMG010000310.1:0-4442 GCA_041554215.1 Labilibaculum sp. | reverse complement strand
AGGTGTTTCTTTGCGTGTGCGTGGTATTACTTCCTTCACCGGAAACAATGAATCATTGTATGTAATTGATGGTGTGCCTTTGCAAGGAAATTCAAATAATGATTCTTTTACATTCTCTTCTTTAGGAGGGGGTAATGGACAAACTAAGGTAAGTGCACTGTCAAGTATTAATCCATCAGATATTGAGTCGATTGAGGTGTTGAAAGATGCTTCAGATTCTGCAATTTATGGTTCACGAGGAGCCAATGGAGTTGTTTTGATTACTACAAAGAGTGGTCAAAAAGGAAAATAAAAGGTATCGTATGAAGGTTATTACGGTGTTCAGCAAGTTGGGAAATATGTTGATGTAATGAACCTAAAAGAATATGCAGATGTATTAACAACACAAGGGAAACATGTTCCTTTCGAATTCCAAAATCCTGAGTTGTTAGGAGAAGGAACGGATTGGCAAAAAGAAATTTTTCGTACAGCTCCTATTCAAAATCATCAGGTTTCTGTTTCAGGAGGAAATGATAAAACTAAATTTTATTCTTCATTAAGTTATTTTGATCAGGAAGGTATCGTTATTAATTCAGATTTCCGAAGATTTTCAACACGTTTGAATTTAGATCATCAGGTGAATGATTGGGTTAAAGTTGGAAACAATGTTTCGATGAGTAATTCAAAAGAACATATTACTTTAAATGATGATGAATCTGGGGTAATTAGTGCGGATTTAAGACAATCGCCAAATATCCCAGTTACTTATTCTGACGGAAGTTGGGGTGGACCAACCGATGGGATTGGTGTTGTGGTAGAAATCCTGTTGCATCGTCGGCGATCAGAAATAGTGAATTAGAGCGTTACAAAATTAATGGAAACTTCTTTCTTGATCTTACTCTTGCAGAAGGTTTAACTTTCAGAAGTGAGATTGGTTACGACTTCAACTTGAATAAGACAAGTGTATTTAATCCTACTTACGAAATAGGAAGAGAAGTCAATGAAATAAGCACCTCGTTAAAGTCAAGCAGTGATAGTTTCTTTTGGGTATTGAAGAATTATTTAAACTACCTAAAATCAATTGGTAATCATTCATTCAATGCAATGGTTGGTCAAGAAGCTCAGAAATCTACTTGGGAGAATTTAAGTGGCACACGAACAGGTTTCCTTACCAATGATATCACAGCATTAAATGCTGGAGATGCATTAACTGCAATCATGGAAATTCAATGGGAACTCATAGTATTGAGTCTTATTTTGGTTGTTTTAATTATGGTTTCAAAGGAAAATATTTAATGACAGCAACACGTCGTGCTGATGCGTCGTCGAATTTCGGAAAAAATAACAAATGGGGATATTTTCCATCATTTTCCGGAGCTTGGGTTCTTAGCAAGGAGTCTTTTATGGATGATTTTTTAGGTGTATTGAACTATGCGAAGTTACGTGCAGGTTACGGAGAAGTTGTAAATCAATACATTAGAGGATGTGCTTATTGTGCAAGTCTTAGAAGTATTACTACGGTTTACGGAACTTGTTTTTCACAAGCAAACATTGCAAACCGAAGTAATTAAAGCCTGTTTTAAAGGATAAATCGAGAATTGCTGAAGTCGATTGTTTTTTCAGAAAAAAAAGACCATTATCGGTTCCCATCCAAAGTGTATTTTGGGCATCAAAACAAACGGTATAAATCCATAATTCGGAGTGGTATTTATTTCGGTGAAAATTAAAATATAGTTCGAATTGATTGTTTTGATAATTGAAACGATAAATCTGTCCGATGTCACTATAAGCCCAAATCAAGGAATCCTTATCTAGTTTTAAAAAGAAATTTTCAGGAGCGTTATCGCGTGGGGTACTTGGGAGCGTATAGTTTTTTATGGTTTTTCCATCGAATCGGTCGACTCCAGTTTTTGTCGGGATCCAAATAAATTCTTTTTTGTCCTGCAATACGTTTACCGTTTGCCTGCTGCTTAATCCTTGCTCCACATTAATGTGACGAAACTGTTGAGCGCTCAGAAAGTTGATTCCTGCAAAAAGGAAGATAAGTAGGATTAGAGTGTGTAAAGTTTTGATTATCGCCCTGCTAATTAGAGTGTTAAAAACGAAAAATCATTAAGTGAATTTCAATTCTGCAGGATTTGGCAAAATGTTGGGGGTAGCACAATTTTAGCTAAAAAATACGGGAATCACAAGGATTGTTAAGGGATAAGATGGAGTGATTCTAAAGATATTTCTGATACGAACGGTAAGTAGAAGATGAAGTTTGGAATTTCCCTCTTGAGAGGAATTATGGGAGTGTTTTTTTTAAATGGAATTTCAGAAATAATTGCGGCAGATTGCCACAGTTGTTTCACTCCTTCGCAATGACAAGGAAAATGGAGAATTTTAGGATTTTAGTTCCCTCTACTCAAGGAGAGGGCTAGGGTGTGGTGTTTATAAATATTTTATAATCCCCTCATCCACTCCGGTCTCAACTGTGCATTTGCAGGATCATTCAAAACACCATCAATGCGATTCAGCATTTCTTGCTTGTCGCGAGGAAAGTTGCCACGTAAAATCAAGTAATTGGAAGCATGATCGCTTCGGAAAATTGATTGGGTCAAATCCAAATTCTCAATAAACACTTTCATTTCGGCAATTAACTCGATGGTATTAAGTGGGATAAACTCGCCATTGAATTTTTTAATGAAATGATCTTCGCCGTAAGGATAGCTAAGAACAAGGGTTGAGAGGAATTCTGGTTGTATTTCGTTGACTACTTTGGCGGAGTTGATGGCATGCTGTTGGGAGAAGTTTTTACCACCCAATCCATTTAGTATCATCACGGAAAGTTTAATGCCTGCTTTTCGCGCACGTTGCAAGGCATGACTTGTACTTTCAAAATTTTCACCTTTATCAATTGCTTTCAAAAGCTCATCATCTCCCGATTCTATGCCTACATAAAGAAGTTTTAAGCCTTTTTCAGCCAAAATTCGTAGTTCTGTATCAGTTTTAGCTTCTATGTCTTTGGGTATGGCGTAGGCCGAAACTCGAGTTAGTCGAGGGAGGCTTGCATTTAGTTGATCCAAAATCCGCGAAAGCTTATCGAAAGAAAGCACCATTGCGTTGCCATCTGCCAAAAATACCTTCCGGTAATGATTAGAATAAGGAGACATGCTTTCTATATCAGCAAAGATATCTTCCTCTTTACGGGCCTGAAATTGTTTGCTACTGTACATTTCGCAAAAAGCACATTTGTTCCATGCACAACCTAATGTTGCCTGAATAATTAGAGAATGAGCCTCACTAGGTGGTCGAAATAGTGGTTCGTGATAATTGATCATGAAGCAAAAGTAATAAGTAGGGAGGTTGCATGCAATGCCAGTACAAGAATAAAGTACAGATACCTGCAATAAAATTGGATGATTTTTTAATTTCTCATTTGTTTAATTTCCTATCTTGCATTAAAATGTAACAAGATGGATGGGAAATCGGTAAGCATACAAGTCTCAGGTAAAGTTCAGAATGTAGGATATCGATATCATGCCAAAGAGGCAGCAAATCGTTTTGGGGTAAGAGGTTTTGTTAAAAATCAACCGGATGGTACAGTTTATGTAGAAGCGGTTGGAACAAATTTGGCTGTTGAATTGTTTTGTGAGTGGTGTAGAAAGGGACCGGATTGGGCAAAAGTGAAGGATGTTTTTATTTGTAATTTGCCAGATCAGGATTTTGTTGATTTTGTAATAAAATAAAAAAGCTCCTGATAAAATCAGAAGCTTGTGTTGTCCCGTAAGGACTCGAACCTTAAATGCCTGGACCAAAACCAGGTGTGTTACCATTACACCACGGGACAATTCCATGTCAGTCATTTCTGACTAAGACGGTGCAAATATAATAGAAATATTTGTTAGCCAAAACCAAAAAATGCAAAAAAATTGCAAGCTTTTATTCGTTGTGGTTGTTATATGTTTGTAATTATTCTGATTGTCAATTTGAAAGGAAAAAAAAGATGGAGCAAAAAAAAATAGAATCATTAACAGGAAAGTGGCTTTATGAGGAAGATTACGGCTATGGAAGTGCTAAAGGAGAGCTTTTATTGACTCAGAATGGGAAAAAATTGAGTGGAAAAATCATTTTTTCGGAAAATATAGAAGATGAGCAAACTTTCATGATTCAGGAAAAACTGGAAGGAGAGATCAATTTAAATAGAATACAATTAAAAGCAATTGAGTACGACGTTATTCACTCTGATGTTGATATTAGTTATGAATTGGATTCTTGGGATGGGATGTTGATTAACGAAACCACTATAGAAGGAGATAGTTTGGATGATCAAGGCGTTTCCGGCAGTTTTAAGTTTGAGAGAGTTCTTGAAAAATAAGGGGTAAAAAAAAAGCTTCGAAATATTTCGAAGCTTTTTTTATTGTTGTCCCGTAAGGACTCGAACCTTAAATGCCTGGACCAAAACCAGGTGTGTTACCATT
>JBFFMG010000309.1:0-4522 GCA_041554215.1 Labilibaculum sp. | reverse complement strand
GGGTAACACCTTATTTTTACATGCTGGTTTAGGATTGGAATTGGTTAATAAATCTGTCGATTATAACAAATTGGTCTTTGATGATCAATGGGACGGGACATTATTCGATCCTAATTATCAAACGGGTGAACCTTTAGGAACTCAATCGTTATTTTACACCGACTTTTCGGCAGGTTCAATGCTTACCTTTTTTAAAGGGAAATCAAAATATTTCATGGGCTTGGCAGTTAGTCATATCAACCAACCTAGTGAATCATTTTATGCAATTACCAATAACCTTAAAAGACGATTTGCTTGGCATGGTGGTGTGGAGTCAAGAATATCAACAAGAGTATATGCCAAACCGGAAATAATGTTTACTACTGAGAAAAGTGCAAATGAGTGGATTGCTGGAGCCAATTTTATGATGTTGTATGGCGAAAAAGGGACTATTCTTCATTATGGTTTATGGTATCGTTTTACTCAGGATATTATTCCTGCCTTTGGATACGAGAAAAATCGCATGAAATTTATGATAACCTACGATATTAATGTTTCTGAGTTACAAGCGGCTTCTTCAAACAGAGGAGGATTGGAAATATCTCTTACGTACAATTACAATTATTCGAATCCTAGAGAAATTAGGAAGTTAAAACGTCGTCAGAAAGTTAAAAAATTGGGCGATAAAGCCATCTCTTGTCCTAAATTCTCACACGAAGACTAAATTAATTACGAGTTAGAAGTTAAGTGCACATTAATGTTAATATTTAATCGGTAACATATGTGTATTTGAAGAAAGGGATTCGTAATTACATTCTGTCTTTTTTGATGTATTCTTTCTTCTTTTTCTCAATAACTTTACCACCAACAACAATTACAATCTCACCTTTAACAGTTTTTGAACCAAAATGGGCAATGAGTTCTGTTAGTGTTCCGCGTACGTTTTCTTCAAATAATTTAGTTAGTTCTCGTGAAACAGAAGCTTTTCTGTCTGCTCCCATAATTTCAGCAAACTGCTCCAAGGTTTTTACCAATCGGTGAGGCGATTCGTAAAAGATCATGGTTCTTGTTTCTTCAGCCAATTCTTCTAATTTAGACTGGCGTCCCTTTTTTTGTGGTAAAAATCCTTCGAAACAGAACCTTTCGTTTGGTAAACCTGAATTTACCAGAGCAGGTACAAATGCTGTTGCTCCTGGCAGGCATTCTATATCAATCCCATTATCAACGCAATGTTTCACTAAAAAATAACCAGGATCCGAAATTGCAGGAGTACCAGCATCCGAGATTAAGGCAATAGTTTCTCCGGCTTTAATTCGGTTAACTATATTTTCTGCAGTTTTGTGTTCGTTGAATTTATGGTGTGAGTGTAAAGGTTTTGAAATTTCGTAATGCTTCAATAAAAAGCCTGATGTTCTAGTATCTTCAGCAAGAATTAAATCAACACTTTTTAAAACGTTTAATGCTCTTAGGGTGATATCTTCTAAATTTCCAATTGGTGTTGGGACAAGGTATAGTTTCGACATTTTTAAAATTTTCTTTTGGTGATTTCGATGAATTGAGCCACGGTCGGATCTTCAAGATCCCATTCCTTTTCAGCTTTTATCCAATTGATAACAGATGCATAACTGTCGGATTTGTTTATAAACGAAATTGCAGTATTGTATTCGTCGATATTGTTTTCAAATAACTCGCGGGTAAACAAAAAACGATCGTTAATTCCGATAGCCGACTGAATATCTGTTAGTTTTTGTGTAGATCGTGTTTCTCCAATTAATTGAATTGGTTCTGCTTGAACGCTTTTGTTTACGATTGATACCTCTTCTTGTTTTTTGTCTTCAAGTTCAAGTTTGTCGGTAATCACATTCTCTATAAGCTCTTTGGTTTCATCATTAACATCAATGATCTCAATTTCTTTTGTAACAGATTCTTTTGAATCAATAACAATTTCTTCGGGAGGGCTTGCTATAATAGTTTTGACTTGATTTAATTCGGAATTTTTTTTCAAGATTTTAAAATCTTGACTTAAACCATTTATTCTAGCCTCTAACAGCTCAATGCTGTCCGTTAAATCGGCCGGATTATTTATGGAATGCTCCAGTAAACTTTGAATTTCTTCAGTTTTACTCTTAAGAAGTTGAATGACCAGTTTATTGTCCATGACCCGAGTTTTTATAAAAATTAGAATTGCACTTTCTAATTTACAAAAGTAAAGCTAATTTTTTTTGTATTGATTGGTTGAGTGGATTTTTACTTCAAACAAAGGATTTTTTACCTTGATAATGTTTAAAAGTTTATCAACACAGTAATGTAAGTATGAAAGTGTTTTCCTATTTTTGTCTATCTATGTAAAATAACCTAAAGTTTATCACATGTTTCTTGAGAATGATATTAACAGAGCTGGCAGAAATGGTTGGATCGAAGTAATTGTTGGTTCAATGTTTTCGGGCAAAACCGAAGAATTGATTCGTCGATTGAATCGGGCAAAAATTGCTCGCCAGAATGTTGAGATATTTAAACCTCATATTGATGTGCGTTATTCGGTAGATGAAGTAGTTTCACACGATTCCAATTCCATTCGATCTACTCCAGTTGAAACATCAGCAAATATATTGTTACTTGCCAGTAATGTTGATGTTGTTGGTATTGATGAAGCTCAGTTCTTTGACGCAGGCTTATCAGAGGTTTGTAACGAATTGGCAAATCAAGGTATTCGTGTTATTGTTGCAGGCTTAGATATGGATTTTAAAGGAAATCCTTTTGGTCCAATCCCAAGTATCATGGCAACAGCCGAGTATGTTACCAAGGTTCATGCCGTTTGTATGCGTTGTGGAAATTTAGCCAATTATTCTCATCGTTTGGCCGAGGCCGATAAGTTGGTTTTGTTGGGTGAGAAAAGCGAATATGAACCTCTTTGCCGGAATTGTTATCAAAAAATATATAAGATATCTTCATCCAAATAATTAGCAGTACAATGATCACTGCAAAAATTTATACTATTAAAGCGCTTGCTTCTATTACAGAGGGTATTTGTTATGGAAATGAAAATCTTGTAATTAAAAACCTTTCAATAGATAGCAGATCATTACAACTTCCCGAAGAAACACTATTTTTTGCTTTACGAGGCGAACGACATGATGGACATTCTTACATAAAAGATTTGTATCAAAAAGGTGTTCGTGCATTTGTTATCAATGATCTAGAAAGTGTAGATTTTAAGCAGTTTCCTGACGCTGGTTTTGTATTGGTTTCTGATTCGCTTCGGGCTTTACAAAATTTGGCGCAAAATCACCGAAAAAATTTCTCGTATCCAGTATTTGGAATTACAGGCAGCAACGGAAAAACCATTGTAAAAGAGTGGTTGTATCAATTGCTGAATGAATCGTATTCCATTGTTCGAAGTCCTAAAAGCTATAATTCGCAAGTTGGTGTTCCTCTTTCCGTTTGGAACATGAATAATGAGGCTAACTTAGCCATTTTTGAGGCTGGTATTTCCCTAAAAGGAGAAATGGACCAACTTTCAAAAATAATTCAGCCTAGCTTCGGAATTTTCACTCATTTGGGAGATGCACATCGTGAGAATTTTAAAGATGAGCACCAAAAGTTAGAGGAGAAGATTAAATTGTTTTCTTCATGTAATTCGATCGTGTATTGTGCAGATCAAAAGATGGTTGCTGAATCCATGATGGATAATTTCGGAAAGCAGAAAGAATTGATTTGCTGGGCGAGAAATCAGGAAGCCAATTTGATGATTGTTTCGGAAGAAATAAAAGGGAATCAAACTTTTATCCGCGCAAATTATAAATCGAAAGTTAGACAGATAAATATCCCTTTTACCGATATTGCTTCTATTGATAATGCCATAACTTGCTGGTTGTGCTTGTTATATATGGGATTTAATGATGAAATAATAAAAGAACGATTTCTGAAATTGGAACCAGTTGCTATGCGATTGGAAATAAAAGAGGGAATTAGCGATTGCACATTAATAAATGATTACTACAATTCAGATTTGGGTTCGCTCGAGATTGCTTTAGATTTAATGAATCAGCAACAAAAGGATAAATCCAAAACTCTGATTTTATCTGATATTTTTCAATCAGGATATACAAATCATCAGCTTTACAAAGCAATCTCCAAATTATTGGAAAAGAAGAAAATAACTCGATTGATTGGTATTGGTGAAGGTATTTCGTCGCAATCGAAACTATTTAAATGCGAGACTTCTTTTTATCGGTCAACCGATGTTTTTCTGGCTGATTTAAATCGAAATCAGTTTAAAAATGAGATTATTCTAATAAAAGGAGCGCGAAATTTTCATTTCGAGAGAATTTCCAATGCTCTTCAATACAAGGCTCACCAAACAGTTTTGGAAGTGAATTTGAATGCAATGATTCATAATCTGAACTACTTTCGGTCCTTGTTAAATCCTAACACAAAGTTGGTTGTGATGGTGAAGGCTTTTTCTTATGGTAGTGGATCCACCGAAATTGCTAATTTGCTGCAATATCATCGGGTTGATTATTTGGCTGTTGCCATAGCCGAT
>JBFFMG010000308.1:0-4534 GCA_041554215.1 Labilibaculum sp. | reverse complement strand
GGCAGTTTCAAGCATCCATCTTCCAAACCATCAATACTAATCTGGTTTAGTATGATGAAAAAAAAATCAATTATCCCTACTTTTGAAACGAAATTAAAAATTGAAATCATGTTAGAAACATTATACAAAAGACGAAGCATTCGAAAATTTACCGAGAAAGCAATTGAACCTGAAAAGCTTGACCGTGTTATGCAAGCTGCATTATTAGCTCCCTCATCAAAAAGCGTATATCCTTGCGAATTTGTAATTATTGATAAAAAGGAGATTAATGAGAAACTTTCGGTATGCAAACCACTTGGTGCTGGATTTCTAAAAAACACAATGTGTTCAATAATAGTGGCAGGCGATGCTGACAAAAGTGATGTTTGGATAGAAGATTGTGCCGTTGCGGCCTCTTTTATACAGTTACAAGCTGAAAAAGAGGGATTAGGTACTTGTTGGATTCAAATAAGGGAAAGAGAATTCAATGAGGAGCAATCGGCAGAAACCTATATTCAGAACCTACTAAACATTCCTACAAATATTAAAATACTAACAATTATTGCAATTGGATATAAGGACGGCGAAAAAGCAGGCCGTGATGAGACTCATCTCAAAAAGGAGAAAATTCACTTCAATTTATTCTAATACCCTACCAATGAGGATCAATTTGATCCTCATTTTTATTACCTACCCAACTTTCCTATTTTATA
The DNA here is from genome assembly GCA_041554215.1 of Labilibaculum sp. Taxonomy (GTDB): domain Bacteria; phylum Bacteroidota; class Bacteroidia; order Bacteroidales; family Marinifilaceae; genus Labilibaculum. The sequence continues at coordinate 3,842 of JBFFMG010000308.1, read as the reverse complement.
CCAGTAAAAAATAACTTATATTTCATCGTAAAAACATTCAAATAATAAAGCTTAGACTATTCTGTACTATTTAGAACATAAATTAGTAACATGTGGATTAAAGTATATTCAGTTCTGTTAATAGCCGGACTTTTCATTATAGCATCTTCCTGTAATCAAGCCACGGAAGATATTCTCACGCAGAAAGAACGAATGTGGTTACAAGCTCATCCAAATATAACAGTTGCAGTAAGCACAATATTCCCTCCATTCCAATTTGTTGATGCAGACGATAATCCGGTTGGCATTTCGCTGGACATTCTTACTCTTTTAGAGAAAAAAATCGGCTACAAATTTAAAAAAGTATACTACCATAACTGGAAAAATATTCTTGATGCAGGAAAAACAAAAAATGTAGATGTTATTCTTGAAATTCAGGAAACAATTGAGAGAAAAAATTATTTTCTTTTCACCAAGCCATTCATTTCCATTCCTCATGTCATTATCATGAGGAAAGGTTCCACAAATGAAATTTCAATCGACGATTTAGAAAATTTACTAATTGGCGTAGTAGATAATTATGCCGTACAAGAGCATCTAAAATCCTTATATCCGGAACTAAAGCTATATCCGCTTCCTGATGATTTAACTTGCTTATTAGCCTTATCAAACCAAAAAGTTGATGCAGTTATCACCCAACAAGGATATGCCATTTATGAAATTCATAAGGAAGTTTTATCTAACCTTCAAATTGTAGGAAATATTGGTTACAACAATGAATTGGGATTTGCCATACGAAAAGACTGGGCCATCTTAACCCGAATCATCGACAAAGGACTTTCCCGGATTAGTCAAAAAGAAAAAAATAAAATTCTCGATAAATGGATTCCTGTTCAGGCTATTCCATTTTGGCAAACAAACATTTTTAAGAGCATAATAATCATCCTTTTTATTTCACTCACCCTTATCGGATCAATCATTTACCTATGGAACCGATCCTTACGAAAAAGTGTAACTGCTAAAACATACGAGCTAAATAAAACAAAAGAAAAAGCAGAAGAAAGTAATCGTCTCAAATCTTCTTTTCTGGCCAATATGTCCCATGAAATTAGAACTCCCATGAATGCCATTCAAGGATTTTCGGAACTAATCACAAGTGATAATCTAAATCAAAAACAAAAAATAAAATACGCCCAAATAATAAGTTTAAATTGCGATTCCTTAAGCAAACTAATTGATGAAATTCTTGATTTATCTCAAATTGAATCAGGACTTATCTCCATAAAAAAACAAAATATTGATCTAATTAAATGTATTGAAGAGGTGATCGCAACAAATAAAGTTAGTCTTCCTAAAGATAAAAATATCCAGCTTCACTTCTCAAATTTATTAATGCAGGATGCTTTCGAAATAAATACTGATCCTTTACGATTCAGGCAAATTCTTCACAACCTTATAAATAATGCAATCAAATTCACCATGGAAGGAAACATTACTATTATTGTAAACTACAATAATGATAACGAATTATTATTTTGCATTGAAGATGAAGGAATTGGAATGGAAGAATCGGCAATTCCATTAATTTTTGATCGATTCATAAAGATCGAAAACGATTCATCTGTTTTATACAGAGGATCGGGGCTGGGACTTAATATCTGCAAAAGATTACTCGAATTGATGAATGGAAAAATTTGGGTAAAATCAACAATGGGCGTTGGCTCATCATTCTATTTTACCCTTCCAATCCATTAATTCTATTTACTGTGGCGTTCGACTAAAAGACTAACAACCTCTTCCAACTTGTAATCTTTTGCTGCAAGAAGCACTAAATAATGAAACATCAAATCGGCCGCTTCGCCCATAAATAAATCTTTATTATCATCCTTGGCTTCAATCACTAATTCAACAGCCTCTTCACCTACTTTTTGAGCAATTTTATTGATTCCTTTGTTGAAAAGACTTGCGGTATACGATTTTTCCGACAAATTCTTCTTTCTCTCAGTAATCACCTGTTGCAATTGTAACAAAAAGTCAATGGATGATGCTTTGTTTTCTTCCTGCCAGCAAGTATCTGTTCCTTTGTGACAAACTGGCCCAACTGGATCTACTTTAATCAGCAAAGTATCATTATCGCAATCCAAACTTAAATCTTTTAAATTCAGAAAATTACCACTTTCCTCTCCTTTGGTCCAAAGTCTTTCCTTGCTTCTGCTATAGAAAGTCACTTTTCCAGTCTCGATAGTTTTCTCGTACGATTCCTTATTCATGTATCCCAGCATCAACACTTTTTGTGTTTTCACGTCTTGAATAATTGCAGGAACAAGTCCATCTCCTTTTTCGAAATCAATTTGGTTTGTCAGATCTTTAAAATTCATCTTTTATAATTGTGGTTCGTTTATATTCTAACTGGTATATTTTTACTCTTCAGATAATTTTTCAAATCAGGAATTTCAATTTCCTTAAAATGAAAAACACTAGCTGCTAAAGCTGCATCCGCCTTCCCATCGATAAATGTATCGGCAAAATGCTCCATATTTCCGGCTCCTCCCGAGGCTATGATAGGAATATTAATCATCTCGGATAGCTTTGCCAAGGTTTCATTCGCAAATCCATTCTTAGTTCCATCGTGGTTCATGGATGTGAATAAGATTTCGCCTGCGCCTAATCTCTCAGCCTCCAAAATCCAATCGAACAGGTCAATTCCTGTCGCAAGTCTTCCGCCATTCAAATAGACTTCCCATTTGCCGTCAGCAAAACGGGCATCTACAGCAACAACAACGCACTGACTCCCGAATCGGGAAGCTAAATCTGAAATTAGCTTTGGATTACGAACAGCTGAAGAATTTATCGACACCTTATCAGCTCCGGCATTCAAGAGAATTCCAACATCTTCGGGAGTAGAAATTCCTCCGCCAACAGTAAAAGGTATATTTAGTTCTTTGGCTACTTTCTGAACCAATTCGACAAGAGTTTTCCTTTTTTCATGAGTAGCAGTAATGTCTAAAAAAACCAACTCATCAGCACCTTGTTCTGCGTAATAGGCAGCCAACTCTACAGCATCACCGGCATCTCTTAAATCAACAAAGTTAACTCCTTTCACCGTTCTTCCGTCTTTTACATCCAAACAGGGTATTATTCGTTTCGATAGCATATCTACAGGATAAATTCATTAACTAATTCATTCATATCAATTCGTTTTTCGTAAATTGCCTTGCCGATAATCACTCCCCAACAACCAATTTCATTTAAAATCCGAACATCTTCTATATTGCTTACTCCTCCACTGGCAACCAATTCCAAATTAGGAAATTCTTTCATGACAGACTGATACAATTCAATGGCTGGTCCTTGCAGCATCCCATCTTTTGAAATATCAGTACAGATTACTGTTTTCACGCCTTTTTTCTGATAATTCTCCAAAAATTTGAACAAGTGATAATCCGAATCTTCTTTCCAACCAGAAATTGAAACCATTTCATTTCGAACATCAGCCCCTAAAATCATTCTTTTGGGGCCGTATTTATCCATCCATTTTTCGAACATTTCAGGATTTGAAACAGCAATACTTCCTCCAGTAACCTGATTCGCTCCGCATTGAAAAGCCAATTCAATATCTTCATCAGACTTCACTCCTCCGCCAAAATCAATCTTCAAATTAGTTCCGGAAGCAACTCTTCGCAATACTTCCGAGTTACAAATATGTCCTGATTTTGCACCTTCCAAATCGACCAAATGCAAACGGGTTATTCCCAATTCTTCAAAACCTTTAGCTACCTGTAATGGATCTTCGCTATATACTTTTTCGGTATCATAATCTCCTTTTGTTAATCTTACACATCTCCCTTTTATGGTATCGATGG
>JBFFMG010000307.1:0-4544 GCA_041554215.1 Labilibaculum sp. | reverse complement strand
CTTACCGAGGGATTACGAAATATTGAAGAGGGAGGTGCCCTTATTTTAAATAATATTTTCTTTGAAACGGGTAAAAGTACGCTTTTGCCAACTTCATTTGAAGAACTCGATAAATTAGTCGATTTTTTAAAAGAAGGAACAGTTAGTTTGATTGAGATTAGCGGGCACACTGATGATGAGGGTTCTGATGAATTAAATCAAAACTTAAGTCAGCAACGAGCAGAGTCTGTGGTTACGTATCTTGTTGGTAGAGGAATCAACACTCAAATAATTAAAGGAGTTGGGTATGGAGAATCTAAGTTTTTAGATACCAATAAAACAGAAGTTGGGCGATCAAAGAATCGTCGTGTGGAATTTTTAGTACTCAAAAAATAAACTCTTAGATATGAATTCAAGAAAAATAAATATACTAATCATTTCACTACTACTATCAATTATTAGTTTAGCACAGAAGCCTAAAAAAATATACAATAATTATTTGTTCAAAGGCATGGAGACAAGTGCAAAGGCTGATATTGATAAAGAACTTGGCAAGGCTAAAGAAGATTTCGATAAAGTTTTAATAGAAGAACCTGAATCAGCAATGGCTAATTTAGGACTAGCCATTGTTTACTCATATGATGAATATTCTGACAAAGATTATTTTAAAGCTTTGAGATACATTCAGAAAGCTTATGACGCACAATCACAGTTTACTGCAGACGATAATGATGTTTTAAATGAATTGTTTTTTAAACAAGATAAAAGGCGTAGCAATAGAACCATAATTAAGAACATGGACTGGCAGCGCCTACAAGTGGAAGATAAGTTGATTAAATATGTGCGAGAGGAAAATAATACAGATTATGCCAAGCGATTTTTAACCGAATTTCCTGATTCAAAATACTATACCAATGTTTCACATATTTTGAATTACATCCTATTTCGTGAAGCCGAGAATAAAAATACGCTTGCTGCATTTAATCAATTTTTGAAGGATTATCCCGAATCAGCTCAAGCTGATATTGCAATAAAGATGCGCAATCAATTAGCCTATAAAACTGCTATCAATGAGGGATCATTAGCTAGTTTCCGGAATTTTGTTGAAACATATCCTGAGGCTGCTCAAGTTGAAGAGATTAAGAAATTGATGGAAGGAATGGCTTTTAAAGAAGCATACGATAAACATACACTTGAGGCTATTGAGCGTTTTATGGTAGAATTTCCTAATTCATCAAAAATGTTAGAAGCTAAGCTTTTAAAACAGGAATTGCTTTTTGAATGGGCTAAAAGTATAAATAGCTTAGAGGCTTATAACAAATTTGTGTCTTCATTCCCCGAAGGCAATCGTTACATTGATATTTTTAATCTAAAAGCGCGGGTATTGGGAGAAGAGGTACTTACGAATTTTCCAATGGAAGATTACAAGTTTGTAAGAGGATTCGATAACCAGCAGTTTAACGATTTTGGTGGTGGAATCGCTAAGGGCCCAAATGGAGAGCTTGTAGTAGCTGCATCGTCGCGTAAAGCAGAAGGAGAGATGTATGACTCTTGGCTTTTAGGCCTGAATACTAGTGGAAAAATGATTTGGAATAAGATGTTGGGAAATCGTTTTGATGATCTTGTAAATAAAGTCAGCATAAGTGCTCAGAACGAAATTTATGTTGCAGGTATTACAGATGCCATAGTTGATAGTGTGAAAGGGCAAGCGTGGCTTTATAAGCTTGATGCCAATGGTAAAAATATATTTAATCAAAGAATTGATATTGATGAAGTACTTGATTTTGTAGTTTATCCCGACAATAAAATTTTACTTGCAGGCTATAGCAAAAACACAGAAGATTCAACTTTTACGCCTGGCTTAGTAAAACTCAATGCGAATGGCAAAATGTTGTGGTCTCGTGCCTACTCAAGCAAGGGCAAGGTTTATAATTTAGCTAGTGATACATCGGGTATTGCTTATGTTGCTGCCGGCAATTGGATATTTGCTATTAACCAGGCAGGTTATTTAAAATGGGATATTTTGTTGGATCAAGATGTAAAATCGACTGCTGTTGGTATTAATGGGAACAATACACTGGTTTTTGCGGGTATAAATACTACGGGAGCGTTTGCAAGTGGCTATGATACAAATGGGGAAAAAATTTGGGAATCTCCTATTCCTATATCTGGAAATGGAAGCATAGAAAAAATAATAACTTCACCAGATAATAGTTTTGTTATTGCAGGAACATTTAATCACAAAATCAAGCTAGTCCATATGAATGAAACAGGTAGTATTCAATCTGAAAAGGAATTTAGCTTGCCCGAAGGAATTAAACTAAACGATTTAACAGCTACCGATGGGAATTTTGTAGCAATTAGTGCTACAAGATTAACAGAAAAAGGCGATTTAATTGTATTTGAAATGGGTCTGTAAAAAAGGACTTTTCTTTTGACTTAGTAGAAATGAATAAGGAGGAATTCAACGAAGAATTCCTCCTATTACATTTAAATCCGATAAATCAATAATCAACAGTTAAAAAAACAACCTATTTGTCATATCGTTTCATGGCCTGATACAAACTGTTGGCCCAATAATTTCTGATACCAATTCCTTTTGCACGGCCTGCAATTTTTTGTGCAGACAATACTTCAGATGTTGCTCTGTCGAAAAAACATGCCCAGTAGGTTCCAGTCGTGTTATTCTTATCGAAGGATTCGACTAGTAAGAGCAAACCAATACCATCAGCTTTGGGGTATTGTGCGATAATTTCCTTGATTTCATCCTTCTGAAGTAATTTATCTGCATGATCAACTACTAAACTTTGATGTTCGATCTGTGAATTTCTGTCGGTAACTTCCGAAATGTCAAATGTAAGATGCTCTATTCCAAAATATTTAGAGACATCGAATTTCTTTGGTTCGTTAAAAATAATATTATTCCATTTTGACAGATAAGAGTCTTTAATCACTCTGGAGTTTGTGAATGCAGTTCGATTGATCAGCTTCGCATGAGTAAAATCCAAACCCATCCAAGTCACTTCGTTTTTGTATGATCCTTGTGCTGAAAGCTGACTTCCAATAACAAAAATAGCTAGTAAAATAAGTAAGATGTATTTCATAATTAAATTTCCATATTTTATCAGAAGAAAGCAAATTCACACCAAAAAAAATGTACAAACCTTTAGGCCTGTGCACAATATATTATTGAAACAATTTGTTTTGGGGATATAATTTACATAGCATCCTCTGGTATCGCCATATCAGAAGAGATGTGTTTGAAATTCTTTTCAGCTTTCCAAACATCATTATACATCTTAAGTTTTTCTGCAATGAATTTTTCAAGTTTGATATTCATTGCTTTTATTTTTTCTTTAGAGGTAACGATAGGCTTTTTCGTCTTGATTAAATTCGCTGCACGATCAAATATTTCACCATCTTCTGCTGTAATAGGATTAAATCCAACTCTTGGTTTCCAGCCACCCATAATCACATCAACAATAACGATATAGGATCCGCCTGCTTTTAAATCTGCAGTAATAAATTCTTTATTTTCCGATGATGCCCATAAAAGCTGTTCTCCTGGCTCGCACTCATATCTCATGTAATTTTTCTTTTTGAATACACCAATGTATTTGTCTTGGTGAAAATACTCAAAACTAGATACGCCTCCCCATGAAGTAACGCGCACAAAATAAACTACAGCTTTTCCTTCGGCAGGAGCTTTAAATCCTTGAGAGAATAGACTTGTAGCTCCAAGAAGCATTATGATAGTAATCAAACAAAACTTTAATGATTTCATATGTTTATAATTTTAAGTTTTTGTCATATGGAACTTACCATATAATCATTTCCTTGTGTGTAGAAAATTTTATACATGGACGTTTCATATTTAATTTAAGTTTTAGTTATTTGACAATAAGTTACTCGCAAATTTAATAAAATGAACAACATTTTAATTGTTATGTACCAATATTGTTCTAGTGGACTTTATTCGTTGGGCTTTCTGCTCAAACCCGACATCATTTCTTTTTCTGTGTTCCGAAGATATCTAATACAAACTAACGATAAGTTCTCAGCTTCCCGGTCTTACTAAATCTTAGAGGCAAAACAAAAACTATTTAAAATAGATGCCAATCAGCACGTAGCTTAAATAATACCCTATAAGGAAGCCATTCACTGTAATAGCCTTTAAATGTATAGAGTAAAAGCTATTCTCTAAAATTAATTAGGACAATAAAGATTATGGACAATAAATTTTCATATCACAGCTTGCAATCAATTCATCATTCAAATAAACCTCTCCCTTAATTAAATTATAATCCATCACTCTGTTTTCCTGAGTTACAATTGTTTTTAGAATGCTAAGCACACTAGGACGGCGAACGATTTTCACGTTTTTAATTCCAGCGATAAATCCTTTCGGAACTTCCATTCCCGTTTTATTGGCCTGATATCCATTGCCTGCAGCTGTGGTTTGCGCGATGTTTTCGACCAAGCCGCCTTCGCTTAGTTTCCCTTTATTTACAAGAGGATGTTTTTCGGGAACTGTAAATTCACAAATGCTTACTGTATCGGTAAAT
>JBFFMG010000306.1:0-4567 GCA_041554215.1 Labilibaculum sp. | reverse complement strand
TGAAATTTTGGAATGGTGCAAAATTAATAAAAAGCAACTCTGGGAATATGTGGTATTGATGGAAGGAGAGGGTATTTGGGACTATCTGGATGAGGTTTGGACCGCGATGAAAAATGCCATAAAAAGAGGAATGAATAAAGAAGGTGAACTGCCGGGAGGTCTACAGTTGGATCGAAAATCTCATTCGTACTATTTAAAAGCGAAAACTTTAAGTGGGCCTATGCGAAAACGATCGATGTTGTATTCATTTGCTTTAGCTGTTTCGGAGGAAAATTCTAGTGGAGGTGTAATTGTAACCGCACCAACTTGTGGAGCGTGCGGGGTGTTACCTGCTGTTTTATACTATCACAAGAAATTTTATAAGTTCAAAAACAAGGATGTGTTGAAAGCTTTGGCAACTGCGGGTTTAATTGGAAATTTAGTGAAGACAAATGCTTCAATTTCCGGTGCAGAAGTTGGTTGTCAGGGAGAAATAGGTACCGCTTGTGCGATGGCTTCCGGAGCGGCCACTCAGTTGCATGGAGGAACAGTATATCAGGTTGAATATTCAGCAGAGATGGGATTGGAACATCATTTGGGACTTACTTGTGATCCTGTGCTTGGTTTGGTACAAATACCTTGTATTGAACGCAATGTTTTTGCTGCAGCACGGGCGCTGAATCATAACACCTACGCTCTGCTTTCCGATGGACGTCACAGAATTAGTTTTGATCAAGTAACCGAAACAATGATGAAGACCGGACTCGATTTGCCTTACACATATAAAGAAACATCGCTTGGAGGATTAGCTTCATTAAAAGTGTTTAATTACAAATAAAAATTAAAGAGGTTGATTCTGGTGTGAATCAACCTCTTATTCATTAATTATACCTAAGCTATTTTAGATCATTTTCTCTTCGTGCTTTAAATTCAGACCCGTCTTTCCATTTTGGAAATGCATCTTGATTGGCAATTTCCCAACCCACTCTGAATAGTAATCGGGCATCTTCTGCAACACCATCTAGGTTCCACCAATTTTCATACTCATCAAATGGTTTGTGGTAATTGTTTGCCAGCCATTCTTTTTCTTTTGCAGACATGTAGTCTGTTCCTTTTTCTCTGTGGTCGTTATTTCCTCGAGCAAATAATGCAGGAACACCTACTCGAGCAAAGCTGAAATGATCAGATCTGTAATACATTCCTGATTGAGGGTTAGGATCAGGAAGAATATATCGATCCTGCTTCTCAGCTTCAATTCTCACAAGATCTTCCAGATCCGATTGACCATATCCGGTGATCATTACATCTTTCATACGTCCATAAGGCAGCATTAAATCATTATTTATATTTGCAAGCGTTTTGTTTAAAGGGAAAATAGGATTATCAACATAGAAGCCTGAACCATTTAATCCTGATTCTTCTGCCGAGGGTGCTAAAAAAACGATAGATCTTCGAGGCTTATAAGGCATCGCTTTAAAAGCCCTGGCAATTTCCAACATCCATGCAAGCGATGTTCCATTGTCAACAGCACCGTTGTATATTGAATCTCCATTCATTTTTGGTCCAATTCCAAGATGATCCCAATGTGCAGAATACAAAACATATTCATCAGCTAAATCTGAACCTGATAATATGCCTAGAACGTTGTGAGTATTATCGAAATGAGCCGAATTTTTAAAGGCAACGCTTAATTTAGTTTTTAAATCAAAGCCAGTAAATTCTTTTTGCTTGGCGAAATGTATTTCATCATCCAAATTTTTATCTGTATCATTAAATAGTTGTTTGGCGGCATCCAAAGTCAACCATCCTTCAACTAAACACCTCGATTGATAATTATTCTTGTCTCTCTGATATAATTTTGGAACTGATGCCGAGTTCAAGACAACCGACCAAGGGTATCCTGCAGGTTTATCTTGATGAATAATCAGTATTCCTTCTGCTCCGTGACGTGCGGCTTCTTCGTATTTATAGGTCCATCGACCATAATAAGTCATTTCATTGCCTTTGAAGAAACTATTATCCGAAGAGCCAAAACCAGGATCATTCACCAAAACAATTACGGTTTTTCCTTTCACGTCCAAATCCTTATAGTCGTTCCAATTATATTCTGGAGCAACAATTCCATAGCCGGCAAATACCAATTCCGATTCCGTCAATACGATTTCATCCTGAATGCGCCTTGAGAAAGTGACAAAATCATTACCGTAGGTAAGTTTTTTTAATTTTGAGGGTGAGTTAAGAACTAGAAATTCAGGTGCTGTTAATGAAATTTCCACTAAAGGTACTACCTGAAAATAAGAGTCTTTATTAATAGGTTCAAGTCCTATCTCTTTATACTGTTTGGCGATGTAGTTAATTGTTTTCGTTTCCCCTTTAGAGAATGGTTTTCTTCCTTGGTATTCATCAGATCCCAATTCTTTAATGTAATTGATCATTCTCTCGGTTGAGATGACTGATTCTGCTTTTTTTAAGCCTTCTTCAGGGCTAGAGCAGGCTGCTAGTGTGGCAATAGTCAGCGTTAGGAATGTTTTTATTTTCATCATGTTTGTTTTGCTTAAAGTTAGAAAACAAAAATTAAATGAATGGGTTTTGTATTCTCTTTTAAGTTTAATTTTACAAGAATGAGATTATTTAAATGTGCTTACTGCAATCCAACTCACAATTTTTTGTGGCTAATCATCATATCTTTCATTTCTAAAAGAAACTTAGAATACTTCTTACAATTTTTGTAGTTTTAAAAAAAAAGAGAAATAGTCATGAAACCAAAAAGAAAATATAGAACTGTTGAAATGTTACTTAGAATAGTAACAGCCATTATATTGATTCAAACTTTACATTTTAAATTTTCTGGGCACCCCGATGCTGTTCATATTTTTACAGTAATTGGAATTGAACCATGGGGAAGATTTGGTGTTGGTGCAATTGAGTTGGTAGTTGGTATTTTATTTTTCCTACCTGATTTATGGAAAATAGCGGCAGTAATAACTTCAGCATTAATGAGTGGTGCAATTGGCTTGCATTTATTTACTTCCCTTGGTGTTGTTGTTGAATACAATGGAACCTCTGATGGAGGCCAGTTGTTTGCAATGGCAGTAATTGCATTCCTTTTTAGTTGTATTTTAATGTATAGAGCAGACTTGCCTGAGCTGTATAGGAGTTCTTTTCAAAAAAGAAAATAATGAATACGCTTTTTTATGAGGAGAAATGTGCTTGTGCACGAAGTAGTTTTTGTACCTACGTAGATGATCAAGATAATTTCACAAGTACAGAAAAGGATTATCTGGTAAAGATGATCGTGAATGATAATTTATCAGGCGTACTTTATGTTAGTTCTGTATTGGCTGCCTGGAGTTTTGTTGCTGGTGTAATTAATGCCATACTTTTTACTGGAGTAATCATGTATGCGATTTATCATGGTGTTGTTGATTATAAGGTGCTTACGCCTCCAGTAGTGTTTTTACTTGTAAGCTTCTCATCTAAATTAATTTAGATTGAAATAAATTTAAGAGGCAGGGTTAAGTTTAAAGATATTTTTATTTCAGCTTTACCATTTGCAGGCTCGGCTTATCTTCTAAAAAAATTCATTGTAAATGATGAGTTGCTGTCTAAAGCTGTAGTGTGATGTATTTGAAATTAAGAAAACGGATGGTTAAAGATTACTTTCTAAATATGATTGTTAAACGAAAGACTTAATTGCCTTAGAAAGTTCTTTTATTTCAATTTTATATTTCCATTCGTAAAATAAATATTTTCGAATGTTAAATTTACTTTATAGTAAATAAAAAGTGGAATTATTCCCCACATATTTGTGTAGTCTACAACGATATAACAGGATGTTTAATAGGTGTTGATTTTATTTCTTAATTGTAACTGGCAAGCATATAGTATTTTGCGACTCTTCTAAATTTATCGTACTATTTATGGCATAGAAATTTCATAATAGATCATGTTATTATATTATTAATGTTTAAATAAAAATGATTAGTTATGAAAAGAGTTTTGATTGTATCGTCAGTAGTACTATTATGTAGTTTAAGTATTCCAACATTAGTTTCAGCCGAAAATTTTGTTTCAGAGACAAGTTTTGTTCAGGAAGATGTGAAATATGAAGAATTAAAAGCCGAAGAGCTTCCAAAAGCAGTTAAGGCTGCGCTTACTGAATCCTATTCTGAATATGCAATCCTTAAAGCTTTTATTGGGAATGATGGATCGTACAAGGTAATCTTGTCAAACCCAGAAGGGAATGTGGCAGTTTATTTCGATGCAAAAGGAGAATTCGTAAAGGAGGAAGACTTAGCGGTTTAAATTGTAAACCCGGTTAAGCAAATTACCCGAACTTGTTATGCTTAAGCCTCTATTGATATTGTATTTCAATAGAGGTTATTCTGTTGGCTATTAAATAACAGGGAAATTAAATTTCACCCAACAAAATTATCAGTACTATGAATAGTATTCTTATTGTGGATGATGATGCAACACTTTGTTTAATGTTGAAAAATTTTTTTGAAAGAAAAGATTTTATTGTTACAACGAGTTTTTCATCGATTGAAGCAAAAAAAATGATTCAATCTAATTTTTTTGATATTGT
>JBFFMG010000305.1:0-4622 GCA_041554215.1 Labilibaculum sp. | reverse complement strand
TTAAGTCGCAATAAATTATTTAGTGTATGAAAATTGGTTTTTCATCATTTATTTTATAATGTTTAAAGAAATATCCTAGATGGTCTAATTATACTTTGTTAAATTTATTTTGTTATTTAAAAAGAGATTTTACATCTAGTTATGATTAAAGTTTACTGATTGTCTTAATATCATTAATAAGCACTGTACTTTATTTAACATTACGAATTAAACCTTAAAATAAACCAGTGAATAACATATTTGTATTTAAAAGATTAGTTCATTTTGGTATTCGTTTTTATTCGAGAATACAGGCTTTTAATGGCTGGAGTACAACTGTGAGTTATTCTACATTTAATTCATCATTAAAAATTCAATTTATTCCAAATTATTTAATTTATATATTACCTAATAAGATAATTGTTCAATTAGAATGATTTCATGGAATTTTTACCAAAAATACATCTTTTAAATATTGTTTTATTTTTTTTAACAATTAAATACTACAAAACAGATGGAGTTGTGAATATCTTCAAACCACAACCATATTTATTCACAAAATAGCTTCATCGAATTATTCATTTAAACCTTAAAAATTCAACAATGAAAAAATTAATGTTAATTATGGTCGCTGTAGTTATTACTACAAGTGTATCTTTAGCTCAGGTCAATAATTCTAATATTGATCAAACAGGTACTGATAATGGTGCTACTGTTGAACAAGTTGGTCTTTTCAATATTAGTGATGTAGAACAATGGGGAGATAACAATACGGCAGGAGTTTTGCAAAATGGTTTTTTTAATCGATCATTCATTACAACCTGGGGGTATTCTAATTCAGCTATGGTAGATCAGATTGGAACAAATTATTCTACTATTTTTCAGTGGGGTAATGAAAACAGTGCTGATGTAACTCAAACAATGGGTAACTATTCAAATATTAATCAGTTCTGGACAATTAATAACTCTGCTACTGTAGAGCAATATGGTTTTAATACCTCTGTTATCAATCAGTTTATTGGTATTGACAATGTTGCTAATGTATATCAGTGGGGAATGAACTATTCAGAAATTAATCAGACATTTAGCGACTGGGTTGAGGCATATGTAGAGCAGTATGGATTCTTTAATGAGTCATATGTCGATCAATCAAGTGTTTGGGATATTGCTAATGTTCTTCAGGATGGTTGGTTTAATATGTCAAAGGTTAAGCAAACAAACAATTTTTGGTCAAATGCTTTAATTAATCAGTATGGTGATTTTAACTGGGCTAAGATTGATCAAGCTAATGGCTACCGTGATTTTGCAGGCATTATTCAGGATGGATTAGCAAATCAGGCAAGAATACGCCAATATGGTAATGATAGTAATTGGGCTGGAGTAATTCAAACAGGATCTTTCAATTTAGCCGATGTTTATCAGGTTGATGGAATAGGAAATTCTTCTTACGTTACACAGGAAGGTGTTGCGAACTGGGCTTTTACGAATCAAATTGGTGGTTTTTTAAATGATATTGAAATAGAGCAGTACGAAAATTATAATACTGCTGTTGCAAATCAGAAAGACGGTGAATTCAATAGGGCTTATATTGGTCAATTAGGTGACTGGAACTACGGTGAAACATATCAGCACAAAGGATCTGGGAACTATGCAGGAATGGCTCAAATTGGAAATGGCAATGATGCATACATTAAGCAAATGCATGGTGAGTCTAATTGGGCAGGTATTGTACAACGAGGAGATTTAAATGATGGAAGAGTTGTTCAAAATAAAGGTCTTGACAATTATGCTTATGCAGAACAAAACGGAAATGAAAATATTGTAAGAATTAAACAACTTCGTGGAGAAACCAATTTGGCTAATATATACCAATATGGAGATAAAAATAGAGCTAAGGTTGAGCAAATTGATGGAATAGGTAATGAGGCATTAACTATTCAGGCTGGTGATAAGAATCACGCGATAACTTATCAAGTTAGAGGTGAAGGGAACCTTGCAATGGTTGAGCAAATTGGTATGAACAACTTTTCTGGAATTTTACAACAAGATGTAACTAATTCTACTGCTGATGTTATTCAAGAAGGCAACTATAACATTTCTGAAGTATATCAGTTCAATGGCGATAATAATTTTGCTGTAGTTACTCAGGTAGGAGATTACAATTATTCAGGAATTTTACAAGCAGGTTCTAATAACTCTGCCGATGTTTATCAAGATGGTTTAGGACATGAAAGTGTTGTAATGCAGGCTGGTAACGGAAATAGTGCTATCGTTGATCAAGCAAATTCTGTTAATCCATAATTAAAATATTTTAGCTGTCTTTAGAATTCTAGAGACAGCTAATACAAATTGAAGTCGATTTAATTAAAGGTTTAATCAACTTCGATACAGATAAAATCTATAAGGTATTAGTAATTTGTGTGGTTGTAAATTACTGAAGTGAATTAGATTTTATAAGAGCAAGATAAGGGATGTTCATTTTGAGCATTCCTTATTTGTTATATACAAAGAACCGATAGCTATCTTTGTCGAGATTAAACTATCGGTTCTAACCACTTAACTGCCTATGTTTAGTGTTTACTATTGTTCTTTAAACTTATACTCCCAAATATTGATGAATAGCCAGAGCTGTTTTACGTCCGTGATCCAATGCACGAACCACCAAACTAGCACCTGATGTAGCATCACCCGAACAGAATATTTTCGAATTTGAAGTTTGACCTTTGGCATTCGTTTTAATATTGCCTCTTCCGTCTAATTCAAGTCCTAATTCGTTAACCAAACCTTCGTGTACCGGATGAACAAATCCCATAGCTAATAAAACCAAATCAGCATCAATGGTTTCTTCTGTTCCAGGAACTTCATTCATTTTGAATTGTCCCTTTTCATCCTTAGTCCATTCAATTTGCGAAATTGTAAGTTTCTTCACATTTCCATCTTCACCAATAATTTCCTTAGAGCTAAGAGACCAACGTCGTTCACAACCTTCGAGATGAGAACTGGAAGTTCTTAATGTCTCCGGCCAGTAAGGCCAAGGATTTGATTCTTTTCTTTCTTCAGGTGGTTTTGGCAGTAATTCTATCTGCAAAACAGATTTTGCTTTCTGACGAATTGATGTACCAACGCAGTCGGAACCAGTATCACCACCACCAATAACGACAACATCTTTGCCCTTTGCTGATAATCTTTCTTCCTTGGTGAATTCGTCTCCACGAATTACTTTGTTTTGTTGTTTCAGAAAATCCATTGCAAAATGAACGCCATTCAATTCTCGACCTTTAATCGACAAATCACGCGGTTTCATAGCACCAATTGCTAAACAAACGGCATCATATTCAGCTTCCAATTCTTTAAACGAAACATTTCCGCCAACATCCTGATTAGTCTTGAACTCGATTCCTTCTTCAACAAAAAGTTCCAAACGTCGATCAATAACACCTTTATCCAATTTAAAATCAGGTATTCCGTAGCGAAGTAAACCACCAATTGCATCATCTTTTTCAAATACGGTCACGTTGTGTCCAGCTCTGTTTAGCAAATCTGCAACCGATAAGCCTGCAGGACCAGAGCCTACTACAGCTATTTTTTTATCGGTGCGTTTTTTTGGTGGACGAGCTTTAATGTACCCGTACTCAAACGCCTTTTCAATTACCGCAGCCTCGTTTTCACGAATGGTTACTGGTGAATTATGAAGCGACAGTACGCATGATTTTTCGCAAGGAGCAGGACAAATTCTTCCTGTAAATTCAGGAAAACTATTGGTCGAATGCAAAATTTGACTTGCTTCTTCCCAGTTCTCCCTATAAACAGCATCCTGCCATTCCGGAATCTTGCTAGCTGTCGGACAAGCCCAATGACAGAAAGGAATACCGCAATCCATACATCTGGCTGCCTGATCAATTCTGTCCTCTAAATTTAGGGTTTGTTCAACCTCTCCAAAATCTCCAACTCTATCTCTTACCGGACGATAGCCGGCTTCTTTTCTCTTTATTTCTAAAAAACCTTTTGGATTTCCCATAATCGTTCTATTTGTTAATGAATAGTGAGGTAATTAAAGGAAAGGATCAATTTAAGCATTCACCTTTCCTGAAAATTAATTACTCGTGAACTTCAGTTTGCGATTGCGTCTGTCTTAATTTTTGACGAATCTTCTTCAGTTTTTTCTCCTCAAGCACTTTCTTATACTCGTAAGGAATTACTTTCACAAAATGTGGTAGATATTCTTCCCAATGAGTCAGTATTTTAGAGGCAACACTACTCTGTGTTAATAACAAATGTTCGTGGATCATTCCTTGAAGCTCATGAACATCTTGCAAATTCTCAACAGGTTCAAGTGAAACAAGACTTTTATTGCAGAAATAATCCAATCGTCCTTCCATATTCAGAACATATGCAATACCACCGCTCATCCCTGCAGCAAAGTTTCTTCCTGTTTTTCCAAGGATAACAACTCTACCTCCGGTCATGTATTCACAACCATGATCACCAACACCTTCAACAACTGCAATACCACCAGAATTACGAACACAAAAACGTTCTCCAGCCATTCCTCTTATATAAGCGGATCCACTAGTTGCACCGTAAAGTGCTGTATTTCCAATTATAATTTGTTCTTCAGGTTTAAATTTACTTTTCTCAGAAGG
>JBFFMG010000304.1:0-4622 GCA_041554215.1 Labilibaculum sp. | reverse complement strand
TTTCCTTCACTAAAGACCAACTTGAATACACCAAATAAAGAGCAATAGCAATTGATAAAACACTATCAATCCAAGGAATATCCCATAAATACATCGCCAATCCTCCCAGAACAACAGCAACCGATGAAATCATATCAGATAATAGATGCAGATAAGCTGATCGCATATTTATATTGTTCTTAGCATCTTTCATTACCAATAATACGCTAAGTCCATTCAAAAGAATTGACAATCCGCCCAAAACCATTACAAGACCCGATTCAATATCCTGAGGTTCTGAAATCCGCTGAATGGCCTCCTTTAAAAGAAAAAACGCAATTACAGCTAAGGATATTGCATTAAATAAAGCGGCTAATATCTCTGCCCTTTTATATCCGTATGTTTGTTTCGCCGTTTGTTTCCGACTCGACAATTTACTTGCAAACCAACTTATTATTAAAGCGAGAACATCACTAAAATTATGCATGGCATCTGACAAAAGAGCCAAACTACCTGATACTATTCCACCTATTACCTGCGCAACCGTAATTCCTACATTTAGTAGAATCGCAATTCCTAAATTTCTTCCCTTTAATTCACCATGATCGTGATGAGAATGTCCATGACTACCTTTCCCCATGTTTCTTTCTAAATTAAATCAGTTTATAAATATAGTAAGGAATTCTATTTTTTAATCAAACTAATTATAAATTACAGCTTAAGCCTAAATCCTATTTGAACAATAACACAATCGTTTCCATTTTATAACCTAAAGATTATAGGCTTTCCAGAAGAACGCCATTATTATTGACCTTAAAGTCTTTTTGCTGTTTTTTTTAAATCTTCACACATACACATTTGTAGATTCATTAATATTAATATCTTTACCCTGCAATAAAGTGATCTCCGAGTTTGCAATTTCTAAACCATTGCATAATGGAATGAATTTTAAACCGATGGGTAAATTTGGAAACGAATTTGCCTCCCGCTGGGCTAAGACCCTAAAATTGGAAAGGAGAGTTTTGTGATTTAGATGATACCGATAGTTAAGTAATTGTACTTTGCTTTAGCAATTTGTACACTATCGGGACTAAATACATAAGCCTCCGATTCTGATTTGAATTGGAGGTTTCTTATATTTAAAAAATGAGGAATATTAAAAAGAACATACTCTTAATTGCAGGAACAGGCAGAAATGTTGGCAAAACCTTATTTGCATGTCGATTAATTGAAGAATTGGCGTGTAAAAATGAGCTGGTCTGCATTAAAGTATCCCCTCATTTTCATAATTTAAAAGAGGAATTGGAAATCGTCAGTGAAACTGAAAATTTTATAATTGCAAAGGAAAATAATAAATCAGGCAGTAAGGATAGCAATCGCTTGTTTCAAGCAGGAAGCAAAAAGGTGTATTACGTACAGGCTAAAGATGATCATCTTCCTAAGGTACTTTCCTATTTCGAGAAAATCCTTTCGGCAAACACCCCTGTAATATGTGAATCTGGAGGATTAAGGGAATATATTGAGCCTGGATTATTTTTAATGATCAACAAAGAAAACAATAACAACATAAAACCGAGAGCTATTGGTTACAAGAAATTAGCAGATAAATGGATTGAATTTAATGGTGAAAATTTCAATTTTACTGCAAAAAACATTGCTTTTACCAATAATGAATGGAAAATAAAAAAAACTAATTATATGATTTCGTTTCACGAGGCTTTAAAAACTGTAAAACATGCCACTAAAAAGTTGGACACAGAAATTATCAACCTGTCTGACTGTTTAAATCGAGTAATCGCAGAAGATGTACTTTCAGACATGTCTATGCCGCCTTTTAATAAATCGGCAATGGATGGATATGCGTGTAAGCAATCGGATTTAGCCAATCATCTTGAAGTATTGGAGGTAATTGCAGCAGGATCTGCCCCAACTAAAAAAGTTGGAACTAATCAGTGTTCAAAAATTATGACTGGCGCAATGGTTCCGGAAGGTGCTGATACCGTAATCATGATTGAACATACAGAACAAATTGATGACAATCACATTCGTTTTACCAAGGAAAAAACGAAATCGAATATTTGCCTTAAAGGAGAAGATATTCTAGAAAATGAGGTTGTTCTGAAAAGAGGAACTCGATTGAAAGCTCAGCACATAGCAGTATTAGCAAGCGTGGGTTGTGCAACCCCTGTTGTTTACAGACAACCAAAAGTAGCTACCATAGCTACAGGAAGCGAATTGGTTGAGCCAAATCAAAAACCAGAAACTTCTCAAATTCGCAATGTAAACTCATGGCAACTTCAGGCTCAGCTACAAAAAATGGGGATTAAAGGAGATAACAAAGGGATTGTTTTAGATTCGAAACAAGCCACAAAAGAAGCCATGATAAAATGCCTTGAGGAGAGTGATGTTCTTATCATATCAGGTGGAGTTTCAGTTGGTGATTTCGATTACATTCCTGAAATTCTAAAGGAGTTAGGCTTTAATATTTGGTTTCATACTCTCATGGTAAAACCTGGTAAGCACACCGTTTTTGCAACCTGCAAGGAAAAATATGTTTTAGGTTTACCTGGAAATCCAGTTTCCTCTTTTGTTCAATTTGAATTATTGGGCAAGCCATTACTTTACCGACTTATGGGACATGATTACAATGCCCCAATGGTACGAATGCCAATTGCCTCAGATTACAAACGAAAAAGATCCGATCGTCTCGAATTTATACCTGTTCGCTTTAATGCTGACAACCAAGTTGTACCCATTAGTTATCACGGTTCAGCTCATATTAATGCTTTTACATTAGCAAATGGAATTATGATGGTTCCAAGAGAGGTTGATGAATTTATGGAAGGAGAATTTGTTCATGTTAGACAATTATAACAGAAATATAAATTACTTACGCATCTCGGTAACAGACCGATGCAATCTTCGCTGTACTTATTGTATGCCCGAAGAAGGCATTGATTTAATGGCTCATGATGAAGTTTTGAGTTTTGAGCAAATTACTGATTTTGTAACTGAAGCTGTTGCCAGAGGTATCACAAAAATACGACTAACCGGAGGTGAACCTTTGGTTAGAAAAGGAATTGTAGATTTGGTGCAATTACTTTCTAATATTGCTGGTATTGATGAAATTGCAATGACAACCAATGGCATATTGCTTGATCAATTTGCTGAACAATTGGCCAAAGCTGGATTGCGACGAGTAAACATTAGTTTAGATACACTTAATCCTGAAAAATACCGAAAAATAACCCGATTGGGTGATATCGAAGATGTTTTTAAAGGAATTAAAGCGGCTGAAAAGGCCGGATTGCATCCCGTAAAAATAAACTGTGTTCGTATGCCCGATACTGATTTGGATGACCTAGAAGATTTACGCCAATTTTGCAAAAGTAATAATCTGCATTTACGATTCATTAAACAAATGGATTTGGCAAGTGGCGAGTTCTCCGTTGTTGAAGGAGGTAAAGGTGGAAACTGTTTGGAATGCAACCGAATTAGACTTACAGCCAACGGAAAAGTTAAACCTTGTTTATTTAACGCTAGTGAATTCGACATTAAAGAATTAGGAGTTAAAAATGCAATCGATCAATCAATCAATCACAAACCAGAAGCTGGCACCAAAAATAAAAATGGTAGTTTTTATGGAATTGGTGGATAGATTTTAACAGTGAGCAGTAGACAGTTGGCAGAGAACAGTGAGCAGTAAACAATATTTAAGTAATGGGAGAATTTAGTCACATAGATAAAGATGGAAAAGCTAATATGGTTGATGTGGGACATAAAGCTACACAAATACGAGAAGCCAAAGCTATAGGCATCATCCATTTAGAGCCTCGAACCATTGAATTAATACGAGAAAATGCGATGAAAAAAGGCGATGTTTTGACTATCGCTGAAATTGCAGGTATTCAGGCGGCTAAACGCACGAGTGATTTGATTCCTCTCTTTCATACGCTTCAGATTACTAAGGCTGAAGTAAAGTGCAGCATTATTGAAAAAGGCGTTCAGGTAAATACCCGAGTAAAATGCATTGGACAAACGGGCGTAGAAATGGAAGCTTTAACGGCTGCCAGCATAGCCCTATTGACCATTTACGATATGTGTAAAGCTGTTGATAAAACAATGGTAATAAGCGAAATTACGCTTGTGGAAAAAACAAAAAACGATTTGAAGTGATAATAGATTATTAGAATCTAAGATGTTAAATATGAGATTAAAAAACATCTTTCTAATGACAATTAATTCACCGTTAAAAAATTCAAAATGAGCAATAAACCAGTATCTGTACTCTCGGTAAATATATCTGAGAAAAAAGGAGTGATTAAAAAACCTGTTGATTTTATAGAATTGAATTCACTTGGTGTTGTAAATGATGCGCATTCGGGAAACTGGCACCGTCAGGTTAGCTTGCTGGCCAAAGAAAGTATCGACAAATTTTCTGTACAAGCCAAACGCAATATCAATTTTGGTGAATTTGCAGAAAACATCACTACCGAAGGACTTTTACTTCATCTGACTGCTCCACTTGATCAATTCCACTTAAGTGATATGGTGTTAGAAGTGACTCAGATTGGTAAAAAATGCCATGGAGACAACTGTAGTATATTTCGTGAAATTGGAAACTGTGTAATGCCTAAAGAAGG
>JBFFMG010000303.1:0-4630 GCA_041554215.1 Labilibaculum sp. | reverse complement strand
ATCTTTATACCAATCGGCAATTTTTCATAGTATAAATTGGGATCAAGTATGAACTATTGATTATACACTTCAAATATCAGAAATTATATTGCTTTTTCTGGTTAAAAAGATCATGACCAAATATAATTTCAAAACAACGTTCGACAATCCAATTACGTGAATATTGGAATTAATATAATTGTCCAAAATATTCGTTATTTAAAAAAAAAGGTCAACTTTACGCTTTTACAAACTAAATCTTCTATGGGAAAATCGTTTGATGAGGATATTACCTATTTGTGGGAATCGTTTCTGTCTGGAGACGATAATAGCTTCTCATCAATCTATGAACTTTTTATTGAACAGCTTATTTCTTATGGCTATAAATTGTGTACCGACACTGATATTGTTCACGACTGTATTCAAGAAATATTCATTGATTTATTCTTAAAACGAAAAAAAATTAATGTCAACATTAAAAATCTTAAAGCTTATCTTTTTGTTGCGCTTAGAAATGCATTGATTAAAAAGATTAAAGCAAACAAAAGAATAAAATTTATAGATCATACAGATCAGCAGTTCGTGCTTAACTTTGAAATTGAATACAGTTATCAGGATCAGATTATAGAAGAAGAAGCTTCTAACGAACTCAAAGAAACCTTAAAGCTAGCCATTCTCAAAATTCCACCAAAACAGAAAGAGATTATTTACCTGAAATTTGAAGCTGAAATGAATTATACTGAAATATCCCAGATTATGGACATTACAGTTGAATCAGCCCGTAAATTATTGTACAGAGCGCTTCTCTCATTAAGAAGTGAAATCCATTCTAATCTACCAGCCCCCTTGTTTTTTATTTTTTTTCGAAAGTTTTTTTAAAATCATGTCCATGTTTTCATAGTAAGGAGCCCATTGTAATAAGTTTCTTAATCTTATGGACAAATTTTTAAAATATTTTGAGGATCCGAATTTTGTAAGATGGGTTAATAACCCAAGCAAAGAGCTCGATGTATATTGGAGTGATTATATTAAAAATAATGACTCGGAAAAAGAACAAATTAAAACAGCTCGTTTGATCCTTTTGCACCTTAAATCCAGGTCTGAAGTGCCGAAGTTGAAAAATATATCAGAAGAAATATATTCATCTGCCCTCAAGCATATCCAAATTAATAAAAGAAAAACTACCTCCAAAATAATACTGCTGCAATACATGAAATATGCAGCCATTGGTCTTATCTTTTTTGCACTTGGAGTTACTGTAAATCATTTTACAAATCAGGATAAACAAGATGAATTATACAGTGAGTTACAGGATATAAATCAGTCAGAATATTCTACACTAATTCTGTCAGATGGAAGTAATGTACAACTTCCCGACAAAAGTTCTGATATTGAATACAAATCCAACGGACAAATAATTATTAATCACCGAGATACCGTTCAATCCAAAAAACCTTTAATCGAACAGGATCAAAATGTCCTGTTTGTTCCATATGGCAAAAATGCATCAATAAAGCTTTCTGACGGAACTGTGGCATATTTAAATGCCGGTTCACGCCTTGTTTATCCAAATACATTCGATGGTGAGACAAGAACTGTTTCCCTTATTGGAGAAGGATATTTTGATGTGGCCCATAATGCAGAGATGCCTTTCATTGTTAAAACCCATAAACTTAATATCGAGGTTTTAGGTACTCGATTTGATTTGTCAGCCTATCCGAACGATAATATTGTTGAAACTATTTTGGTGGAAGGGAAAGTAAAAATTACAAAACCCGGTTTGCTCTTTGGCAACGAGGAATATATACTGGAGCCAAACCAACGTGCCGCATACAACATAGATACAAAAAATACTAAAATTACAAATGTTGATGTAGAAAAATATGT
The DNA here is from genome assembly GCA_041554215.1 of Labilibaculum sp. GTDB lineage: Bacteria > Bacteroidota > Bacteroidia > Bacteroidales > Marinifilaceae > Labilibaculum. The sequence goes on along the minus strand of JBFFMG010000303.1, from coordinate 2,764 downwards.
TACCTGGCACAAAGGCTATTTAATTTTTGAAACTCAGGAACTAAATAGGGTTATCAAAAAACTGGAGCGATATTATAATATACGGATTGATCTGATTGACCCAACTTTAGGCTTTCTAAGATTAACCGGAAAACTTGAATTAAAGGAGGACAAACGAACAGTATTAAATGTACTGGCTAAAACAGCTTCAGTAGATTTAGTCCAAACCAATGAATCGGAATACGTACTAAAATAATTATTATAAATAAAAAAAAAAGCCAGAAAGTGCGTCACCACTCTCTGGCCTAAAGTAAATGTAATTAATCGGTGTATAATTAATTAAATCCTAACAAATTTATGAGAAAATTACGAAAGAATTACCTTTTCAAAAGAAAAGGTAACGTTTTTAATTTCAAAAAAATGAAACTAACTTTTCTGTTTACTTTTCTGTTTTTTGCTGTCGGGTGGGCTAATTCTTACTCGCAAACAACAAAACTAAGTATTAATTTAAAAAATGCGACTGTAAAAGAATTGATCAATCAAGTTGAAAATCAGACTGATTTCTATTTTTTATATCGGGATGAAATTTTCAAGGAGGGTCAAACAATTAACATTCAGGCCGAAAATCAAACCCTGAATACAGTATTAAATGAGTTCTGTAATCAAGCCTCTGTAAGTGCTGAAATAGAAGAGAACCAAATTATCTTAAAAAAGAGAGCATCCATGGTTCAACCTGGGGTACAAGAACCAGTAAAACAGATTACAGGAGTAATTAGTGGTGTTGATGGATTGCCTATACCGGGAGTTTCAATTATGATTACAGGCACGTCGAGGGGTACTGTAACAAACCCCAATGGAGAATACAACATTAAAGTCTCAAAAGGCGACTCGCTACAATTTTCTTTTGTGGGTAAAAATCGTGAAATCAGAATCATTGGTGATCAGAATATTTTAAACATAACCTTGTATGATGACGAAACAGAGTTAGAGGAGGTTCAGGTAGTTGCCTTTGGTAAACAACGAAAAGAGAGTGTGATCTCATCAATTGAAACAGTAAGACCTGCGGAGTTAAAACAGCCATCATCTAACTTAACAACCGCTTTAGCCGGTAAAATTCCTGGGATCATTTCTTACCAAACCTCGGGAGAGCCGGGAGCCGATAATGCGCAGTTCTTTATTCGCGGGGTAACCACATTCGGTTACAAAACTAATCCTTTGATCCTTATCGATGGATTTGAAGCCTCAACGGATGACCTTGCAAGGTTGGAACCTGATAATATCGAAAGTTTTTCAATTTTGAAAGACGCTTCAGCAACTGTATTGTACGGAGCAAGGGGTGCAAACGGTATTATCATCGTTGAAACAAAATCGGGTCGTGAAGGTCCGGCTAAAATCAATGTGCGACTTGAATCACACGTGGCAACGCCAACACAAATGAATGAGCTGCTGGATGGAGTGGAATACATGAAACTCTATAACGAGGCTCGTATTTCACGTAATCCACTATTAGGCACCTATTACAGCGAGCAAAAGATTCAATCCACTGCCGATGGCGTTGATCAAATGATCTATCCAAACATCGACTGGTACGATGAGCTTTTTGAGAAATCTACCATAAACAAAAAAGCGAATTTTAATGTATCCGGTGGAGGAAAAGTTGCCACCTATTATGTTGCAGGATCAATTGAAAACGAAACCGGTCTGTTAAAAGTTGACTCTAAAAACAATTTCAACAATAACATTGATATTAATCGTGTGCAATTGCGTAACAACGTTATTATAAAGATTACGCCTACTACACGACTTGACACAAGATTACAAGGAAGGTTTGAAAGATATAACGGACCAAATTCATCAGCAGGAGACATATTCAGAATGGTAATGAACTCTAACCCGGTTGACTTTCCGGCAGTTTACGAACCTGATGAAGCACACCTGCTCTCTGACCATATACTTTTTGGAAACACTTTTGTAAACGGTGGCCTAAAACAAAATCCTTATGCTGAGATGGTTAGAGGATACGAAGACAGAAACGAGAGTTCAATCACAGCAATGGCGACACTATCGCAAGAGCTTGATTTTATAACTGAAGGATTAAAACTTCAGGCCAAAGCATCAGTAAATACCTGGAGTTATTACTCAAGCCGAAGAACCTACAGTCCATTCTTCTATGATCTGGAAAGCTATAACCAGATTACAGGAGAATATAAATTATTTGAGCTTAATCCGGAAGGTGGTCAGGTATATCTGGGTGATGTTGAGCCGGGTAGAGATGCAAGTGCCCATTACTACTACGAAGCGCGCTTGAACTGGGACCGAGAATTCGGAAATCACAGCATTGGCTTGATGACTGTTGGAATGTTCGAAGAATACCTACTAACAGCTGGTAACAGTAGATCTATTTACGAAACATTACCTGAACGAAACATGGGTAACTCCGGACGTTTAACATACGACTATGATACCCGTTATTTCTTTGAATTTGCATACGGATACAATGGTTCCGAAAAATTTAGCGGATCAAAGAGATATGGTTTCTTTCCTTCGTTTGGAGGTGGTTGGTTGATTTCCAATGAGAACTTCTGGACTCCGATGAAAGATATTGTTAATACCTTAAAACTTAAAGCTACCTGGGGTAAGGTTGGTAACGATGCTATTGCTCAACGTCAGGACCGTTTCTTCTATTTGTCAGATATTGCGATGGGAGATGACAATAACGCACAATATGGTTACCGCTGGGGAAATACATATATGAATTCTTACGGAGGTTACAATATAAACCGTT
>JBFFMG010000302.1:0-4648 GCA_041554215.1 Labilibaculum sp. | reverse complement strand
CGCCGCTAAATTTTATGGATTTAATTTGTCCAACTTTATATCCTTTTAAAGTTACCGAACTCGATTTTTTTAATCCATCAACTCTTTCGTATCTGGCATAGAAAATTTGCTCGCTGGAGAATACATTAAATCCTTTGAGGAAATTGACACCCCAAATTAAAATTACAATGGCTCCAATAACAACAAGTCCTATTTTTGCGTCTTTTGAGATTTTCATAATTTTATATTTAAGTTTGAGGATGAGAGGTGCAATAATTTAATGGTGAAATTAGTTATGTTTTTGGAAGTTTTTTGCTTTCGACAGAGAAATTCGTTCTCCGTTATAGAATGCAACCACAAAACAATCTTTAATTATTTTTCTGATTTCCTTTTGAAGAAGAAGAATATCCTTGTATTTGTCTGTAGATCCAATGGTGTATTTGTAGACTCCATCGCTAATTCTTTCTTTAACGTTTTCAAGGTTTTCGAAAGTTTTGGAGTTTAACGGTATTTGTTTGGATGATGATTGAATCTGAACGCAAAACTCTAGTGGAGAGCTCTTAGGCAGTTCAACGGGTACTGTCATTGTCGTGTCGAAACTTGCTATTTCTTCTTTTTCTTCTTCCTTTTCCAATACAACACTTGATTCCTCTACTTTAGTTTTGTAATCACGAAAAGCTCTAAAGATTGCACTTGCCAGGAAGTCTTGATTGGTAGAGTTTTTTAGATAATTTGCTTCGGTAGGATTAGAAACAAAACCAACTTCAACCAATATTGATGGCATGCTAACTTGTTTTAAAACCCAAAATCCTGCTTCGCGAACACCTCTTGAGTGACGACCCACTCTAGTTTTAAACTGAAATTCGGTTAATTCTGCCAGATTAATACTGTTTTCTCGATTAACTCCTTGTAATAAATTAAATATTATATACGATGCGGGGTTTTGTGGATCAAAACCTTCATACTTTGTACTGTAATCATCTTCGTAAAGCATTACAGCATTTTCTTTCATAGCAACCGCCAGATTTTCTTTAGTTTTGTGTAATCCTAAAGTGTAGGTCTCTGTGCCCCTAATTTCGGTATTGTCATTTGCGTTGGCATGAATAGAAATGAATAAATCGGCCTTGTTTTGGTTGGCAATTTCAGATCTTCTATCTAAAGCAATAAAAACATCAGTTTCTCTGGTAAATATAACTTTAACTTCTGGGAAATATTTTTCAATATATGCTCCTAATTTCAAAGCAATACTTAAAACTACGTCTTTCTCGTTAACAATTTTACTTACAGCACCAGGATCTTTGCCACCATGTCCAGCATCAATAACAACAGTATTGATATTGGTATGATTGATTTGCGACAGACCGTCATGAGCCAGTAAGACAAAGGCAGATAACAGCAATAAAACGGCTGATGATCTTGTAATTAGACCACGATATATGTTTTTTAGAATAATGTTCATTAGAAAAATCTTCATAAAAGAACTTAAAAAATGTTTTTGAAGTTCGTTTCGATTAGGGAATATAGCACTTTTATTTGTATTTTTGGCGTCCTAAGAAAGTGAGACTGTTAAATTATGTCCAACTTATCAGGCTACTTTTAATTCGATTATTTTACAAAAATAACAGATAAAAATTGCAATTGAAATTACTACAAAGGGTTTTTATTATTTTCATTGGAATCATATTTCCATTGACTGGCTTCGCTTTTATCGAATCTACTAATGATTTAGATAATTATCAACCAGTTACCAACTGGAATAGTACGGATTTTTCACATTTGAAAGATTATAAAATATCTGAAAAAGATACTTTATTAACGCTTGCCTCGGATACATTGACAACAGATTCGCTTAAAAAAAAGGAAAAACCCTTTTTCGAAGCTGCTATTGAATACAATTCTGATGATACAATAGTTTTCTCTCTTACAGGGCAAAAGGTGTTTTTAACTAAGAATTCTTTTGTGAAATATGGTGAGATAGAATTGCGAGCCTATTATATTGAGCTTGACTTGGAAAAAAAGGAAGCTTTTGCTTACGGTATTAAGGATTCTACAGGAACATTTATCGATACGCCAGAATTTAAAGATGGAGCCGAGGAATTTACTTGTAAAGAGCTAAAGTATAATTTCGACACTGGAAAAGGTCTTGTAAATGAAATCATTACAGAGCAAGAGGGTGGATTTGTACATTCTGAGGTCACGAAACGCATAGATGATAAAACCTTTTATCTCCGAAATGGTAAATACACTACTTGTGATCATGAGCATCCACATTTTTATGTGAAAATGACCAAGGCTAAAATGATTAAGGATGATAAGATTGTATCTGGTCCTCTTTATTTAGTGGTTGGAGATGTGCCAATGCCTGTTTTTTTACCCTTTGCTTTATTTCCATTTAGTTCTTCTTATTCTTCAGGTATAATTATGCCTAGTTATGGTGAGGAGCAACGTAGAGGTTTTAACCTTCGTGGTGGTGGATATTATTGGGCTATTAATGATTATTTAGATTTGGCCGTTACCGGAGATATTTTTGCCAATGGTTCATGGGGTGGATATGTCGAGTCAAAGTATAAAACGCGATATCGTTACAGTGGTAATTTAGCAACAGAATATCATTCCAATACATATGGTGATAAAGGACTAGCCGATTTTTCGGAGTCGACTGATTTTGCGATTCGTTGGACTCACACACAAGATTCAAAAGCGAATCCTTACCGTACTTTTTCAGCATCTGTAAATTTTTCTACCAGCAATAATGATAGAAATAATTCACAATCAATTCAGAAAATTGTAAATAATCAGAAGCAGTCGAGTATTTCTTATAGTAAAAAATGGGCCGATAGTCCATTTAGTTTAAATGGAAGTTTTCGCCATTCACAAAATAGCAGGGATACAACTATATCACTTACCTTGCCGAGTATGTCGTTAAATATGACTCAGATTTATCCTTTTCGTACCAAAGGAAAAAGCACAAATTTAAGGTGGTATGATAAAGTAGGTGTGAGTTATTCATCCAAACTTGAGAATAGGATTAATACCAAAGAAAAAGAGTTAATGAGTTCATCGTTGGCAAAGGACTGGACTAATGGATATCAACATAGCATTCCAATTAGTACCAATTTTAAATTAACTAAAGATCTTACTCTTTCACCAACTTTAAATTATCAAGGTGTTTTGTATTCCAAATCGGTTACTAAAAGTTGGGATACCGAAATGAACGATGGAGATGGTGGTGTTCTTATTGATACGATTCAAGGTTTTAAGTATGCACACAATTATTCAACCAGTGCTTCTCTTTCCTTAAGCCCAAAGATTTATGGAATGTACACTTTTAAGGAAAGCTCAAAGTTGGCTGCAATAAGGCACGTAATGACTCCAAGTGTTAGTGTTAGCTATACTCCAGAAATTGGTATTCCCAGAAGTAAATATTATAAAACCTACCGAAATTTAAATACAGGTAAAGATGTTGAATATTCAATATTTGACGGAGGCTTGTATGGCACACCAACTGGAGCGCAGGAGTCGGGAAGTGTTAGTTTTGGTTTGGATAATAATGTTGAGGCAAAAATGCGAACTGCAAATGATTCGACCGGAACCGAAGAATTTAAGAAGGTTAAGATTATTGAGAGTTTAAAATTTTCTACATCCTATAATATGTTTGCTGATTCGCTGAATTGGTCGACTATTAGAATGTCGGGGAGAACAAAACTTTTCAACAAGAAATTAGGTTTAAATATTGGTTCAACGGTAGATCCTTACAAATTAAATGCGAATAATATCAAGATTAATGAGTTTGGGCCGCGATTGACTAATGCTTCTATCGATTTGGATTTCAGTTTGTCAGCGAAAGATATAAAAGGAGAAAGTGGGAAAGACAAAGAAGAGGATAAAACATCAAAACCATGGAGAGACACAAGGTATGTTAATTTTGATATTCCTTGGTCGTTCTCGATTGATTATGGTTGGACTTATTCTAAACCATCTAATAAAACCAATATAAATCAGAGTATGGGTGTTTCTGGTAATGTTAGTTTAACTCCAAAATGGAAGGTGAGTTTTTCTACAGGTTATGATTTTACAGATAAAGAGGTAACTGCTTCTCAATTTACGATTACTCGTGATTTACACTGTTGGCAAATGTCGTTTAATGCCATTCCATTTGGGGCTTATCAATCCTATAATTTCCGAATTAATGTTGAATCTTCAATTTTGCAAGATTTAAAATACGAAAAGAAACAGGCTTGGCAGGATGTAAATTTTTAATGTCAACCGATAATGATATGTAAAGCCAGTATATTTTTATATTGGCTTTTTTTATTGTTTAGGTCAGAATCCAATTTTTCAGGATCTTCTTCCCATACTCAGTTATAATTGATTCGGGATGAAATTGAACACCACATAAGTCGAATACTTTATGGCGAATAGCCATAATTACATCATGCTCGTCGGTTGCGGTAATATGTAAACAATCTGGGAAATTGTTTTTTGAGATTGCCCAGGAATGATATCTACCTGAATTAAATTGTTTCGGTAAATTTTGAAATATGCATTCGTTTAGATCTGTTATTATTGTATTTTTTGGTACTCCATGGATTATCTCTTTCAAATTGATTAATTCTGCTCCAAAGTATTCTCCAATGTATTGCATGCCTAAGCAAACTCCAAGTATTGG
>JBFFMG010000301.1:0-4723 GCA_041554215.1 Labilibaculum sp. | reverse complement strand
TTCCATGGATTCATGGTAGCTTCTTTCACACGTGAATTCTCTTCAAGAGATGCTCTCATCGTATCATTGACAGTGGTAACATTTTTCCTTTTTCCTCTACCTTTGCCGCCACCACGGCTTTGACTCGGCTTATTGCCTGAAAATGGTTTTTTACCTGGGTGGAAACCCAAAGGAGATGATGCTAATGCTAAACTGCAATAGATAAAAACACAAGCTTAGCCGTAAGGTCATTGCATGCAATGTCCCTACTCATCTTACTTCTTAAATCTCCTGCTAGCGAGGGTATCATTAAAAAACAAAGTGCATCACGCACTGTGTAGCACTTAGCCGGTAGTTTTACCGGCTACTTCGCGGTCTGGCTTGTTTGTTTTGTAACGGCGTTTTACCAATTCGTTATTTTGATTGATTAACTCGGCAATTGTTTTGGCCGTAGCCTCGTAAGTGGCTGGCTTTACTTTTGCCATGGTGTTCATATAGCCTACCAGATTGGTATTAATCTCAATAACGCCTTCTTTCTTCAACTTACTGGCAGAAGCCAAACCTTTCTTCACACTCTCCCCTTCTGCTTGTTGCAAGTCCACATTTTCAAAATCTTGTTGATTCGCATCCAAAGCGGCAAGCGTTTTGGCCACGCCTTTCAAGTTTGCAATAGCTGCCACAACATCAGGCTTGGCTAAATCGTTTAGTAAGGACTCAATATCTGCTGATTTTGCTGCATAATCTTTGTTCTGTATGCTTAAACCATATTGCACCAATACATTCTCAACCACCAAGGCGGCTTTTTTCATCTCAGCAATAGGAATATGAACATAGCCCTCTACCAACTTAAACAAATCTCTAATTGCCATATTGCGCACGCGGTCTTTCTCTGCCATCTGAGAATAAACTTTCAGTCGTCTTACTGCCTCAATCAGTGAGGTGTTGTTAGCATTTATCTTTTCAATTATGGAAGTCAAATACGTATCCGAACTCCAGTCCATCTTCGCAAATGCTTTTAGAATAAGGCTAAACAGTGCACTAATATCGCCATTGCGGCTGCTCGGTGTAATTTTCTTAATCAATGCCATGGGTCATAATTATAAAGATTAGTATTTATTGATTATTCAAAATATCTTCTTTTGCTTTATCAATATTGATATGGTGCAAAAAACCAATTTTTGAGGCTTTATTACTATTGATATTTGGTGAATAAGCACTTCCTCAGGCTTTATCGCTATTAACATTGATCAAAAAAACATTTCCTCAGGCTTTATCACTATTGATATTTATCAAAAAACTTATTTTTCTTAACTTACAAAAATTTATATTGATCGAAATACCAGCATTTTCAGTAAGTATCTAACCAATCATCACCCACTCCCCCTTGTGTTTGCGTAAAAAACATAATGAATGTAGTGCTTTTTAATTACTGAACAAAATACACAAGAAGAAAAATATTTGGCAGCTCTAAATAGCAGGTAAAACGCCATTGGCCGTCGAAAGTGATTTGTGTGGCCAGTAAATTATTTTTCTTATGGAAAAGGAAATTGGAACAAAGCGTAGTGTAAATTACTAGGGAGGTTTAGGTATGATATTGGTTTTATCGATTATTTAGAGGTTTTGGTTTTATACCGATTTGCTAAATTGATGGATCGTATTTATTCAATTAAATGTTATAAGTCTTGCTTGCGTTAAGGATTGAAGCGGCTACCCCACAGCTTTGCGTGAAACGAAGTGGAAAGCAATGGCGAGGAGTAATAGCGAAAAGCCTGACCTAATTTCCCTAAAACGAAGTGAAGGGGAAGTTAGGAAACGCCCAAAGAATAAAATTTAATCTCATTATTATTAATGGATTTAACCAAAGCTTACTTTACATAGTGCGACATGCTACTTTAAAATTGAAATTCTTCCTATTTGTCATGATTTTAACTATTTCAGATACTATTCGGGAAATTTTAAATTTACTTAACGCAAACCTTTGCCTATGCCCCAAATTTTCACTTCTTTTGCAAATCGGAAAACATGTTTTCTGGATACAAACAACTAATAATAAATGATACTTTAATTGAGAGGTATGGCAAAGTATGTAGAATTAAATGTTAGATCGGAGATCGGAGAACTAGAGGGCGTAATCCTTCATACTCCTGGTTCGGAAGTTGAAAACATGACTCCCGAAAATGCAGAAAGAGCTCTTTACAGTGATATTTTAAATCTATCGGTTGCAAGGGATGAATACAAACAATTGAGTGGTGTTCTATCTGAAATTGCAGAAACCTATCAGGTAAAAGATTTGTTGGCCAATGTTCTTTCAAACGATAAAACCAAAGAGGTAATTATCGACAAAGTATGTGCAATGGAACCTCAAATTAGCGTAAAAGGAAACACTCATTGCATTAAAGATCTTTTGTTGGAACAGAATCCAATGGATTTAGCTTCATTATTAATAGAAGGTGTACCTTTAAAAAGAGATAACCTAACCAAATTTCTGAGTAAGGAACGTTACGCAATGCGTCCTTTGCACAACTTTTTCTTTACAAGAGATGCTTCAATGTCGGTTCTTGATGAAGTGCTGATTGGTAAAATGGCTAGTTCTGTGCGTGATAGAGAATCGTTGATAATGCAAGCGATTTTTGATTATACTCCTGGCTTTAATACAAAAACGGTTAATCCTGTAGATAATCCCGCGATGGATCCAAATTGCACCATTGAAGGTGGCGATGTGTTAATTGCTCGCGATGATATCATGATTATTGGTAATGGAACCCGAACAACTACCGAAGGTATTGACTTTATATTGGCTCAGCTACTTTGTCAGAAAGAGAAGAAACAACGCCATTTACTGATTCAGGAATTACCTAGTCATCCTGAATCGTTCATTCATTTAGACATGGTATTTACTCTTTTGGATGTTGATAAGTGTATGGTTTACGAACCATTAATTATTCGTCCGAACAAATACCAAACAGTACATATCACAATCGAAAACGGAAAAGTTCTTTCTATAAAGCATGAAAACAATCTTCTTCAGGCCTTGAAAAAGTTAGGCATGGATTTGAAACCAATTTATTGTGGTGGAAATGGCGATCCTTGGAATCAGGAAAGAGAGCAATGGCACAGTGGAGCAAACTTTTTTGCGGTAGGTCCGGGAAAAGTTGTGGGCTATGGTCGTAACATTTACACCATGGAGGAGATGAACAAAAATGGCTTCGAAATTCTTCGTGCGAAAGATATTATTCGTCATAAAGTAGAACTTTCGGATTACGATAAATATGTAATTACCCTTGAAGGATCGGAATTACCGCGTGGTGGTGGTGGTGCTCGCTGCATGACTATGCCTGTTCGCCGTAAACCTGTTAATTGGTAAAACAACAGAGCATTAGATTTTAAACATGAGATATTAGATTTGCCAGTAAAACCTTTATTTTCAATTGTCTTCGTACAGATGTTTTTTCAGTAAATCATTTTAAATATCAAGCCTTTACAAATAGTTAGTGCGAACTATTGTACTAATTCAATCAAAATAAACGAAAGGAATCTCAAAAGGATTCCTTTTTTTATATTTTTGTAGCCAAATTGAACAAACCCCTTTACATTCCAATTAAGCGATGAGAAAATTAAAGAATAGTGAATTAAACCGAAAGAGTATTGATGAGTTTAAAGAGTCGGAAAAGACTCCTATTATAATCGTATTGGATAATGTAAGAAGTCTGAACAACATCGGTTCTGTTTTTCGCACATCGGATGCGCTTTTGGTTGAAGCGGTATATCTTTGCGGAATTACTGCCACTCCTCCTCACCGGGAACTTCACAAAACTGCCTTGGGAGCAGAAGATTCCGTTCATTGGGAATATTTTGAGAAGACGGATGATGCTGTAGCTAAATTAAAAAGCAATGGATTTGAAGTTTACTCGGTTGAGCAAGCAGAAAACAGCACTTCTTTGGAGAACTTTACAGTTGATACGACAAAGAAATATGCCTTGGTTTTTGGCAACGAAGTAAAAGGTGTTCAGCAAAATATTGTAAGCCAATCCTCAGGTTGTATAGAAATACCTCAGTTTGGTACAAAACACTCTTTTAATGTATCGGTAAGTTGTGGCATTGTTCTTTGGGATCTTTTCTCTAAACTTAACTATCAAAAGAAATAAGCTTACTCTTGAAGGTTGAATTCTAAGGTGACAACAGATCCTGGAAACTCTTTTTCATGCAATTTTGAAAAAGTTCGGTGTTTCACTTGTTTCCAAACTCCATCGCCCGACATAATTTGCATTCGACCTTGATTTTGTTTCACAAACTGGCGAATGGTATACAATCCAATTCCTTTGTGCGTTTCTAGCAGAGTTGTATTTCCTTGCTCTACAGCCCATTCTATTGCACCAACATTATTTAGCCTTTTATTAAGTATTTTATTTACCAATAAACTAAAGGGTCTACCTTGACTTACAACACTAATAATCAATTTCTTATTATACACTGAATAGTAATGTGCAATAAAAACCTCTTTGCAATTACTGTGCGCAAATGCATTTCGGTATACTTCGGCAACACACAACTGCACTGCCATTTTTAAATGTTGATTTAATTTTACCTCTGGTCTCTCGGGAAAGATTCTCTTTACTAAATAGTCAGACAAAGCTTCTTCGTCGGCCGAAGCAAATTGCTGGCATTTCACGAAACTTTTCCACAAATATTTCCGGGCAGAACCATTAATCAATTTCTTTGAATTGAATAAATTCAGAATTGGTTC
>JBFFMG010000300.1:0-4741 GCA_041554215.1 Labilibaculum sp. | reverse complement strand
CATTGCCTCACACGAAAAATGCTTATAAGCATGTAATGAGCAAGATGAGTATGGTTACAAAAATTGGAAGTGAAAGGGAATAATATCTTTATGGTTTGGAATAAAATAGTGACTTTCCTTTAATGTTGATCGTACTTTTTGTTTATTGAAATTTGAACATGATTTTAAATGTTAGTCTGGCAGGGAATAATGCTTATGTTAGAATTTTAGAAGCCTAAGACTGAAGGATTTGATTGTATTAAGTTATTGGTAATGAGTAATAAAATGTAGAACCTTTCTCTTGATTGTTTTTAACACCTATTTGTCCTTCGTGACCTTCTACAATTTTCTTAACAATGGCAAGGCCTAAACCATGGCTTGATTCGCCGGCTGTTGGTTTCGTACTGGTCTTTTGAAACATCAGAAAAACATTTTCTATTTCTTCTTTAGGAATACCTTGTCCTTGATCAATTACTTGAGTGATTATCTGATTGTCTTCTTTAAATATTTTAATTGTCACCTCCGAATCGGGATAAGAATACTTAATTGCATTTCCGATAAGATTATTTAAAACTTGTATGATTTGTCCTTCGTCAATAGACAATAATTGGTGTTCAATTTCAGACTCAACAGTAATTAAAATTCTTTTCTTTTGAGCAAAAAAGCTATTGATTTTAGTATTCTGATAAATCAAAGCCATGTAATCAATCTCTTTTCGTTTCAGCTCCAGTTTACCCGATTCAATTTTTGAAATGTCCAGAAGATCGTTTAGTAAATTCAGTAGATTTGAACTCTCTTTATTAATTAATGAAGCAAAATCCTTATGTTCTTCATTTTCAACTTCTTCTGTCAGTAGGTCTGAGAAGCCTTGTATTACACCAAGTGGACTTCGTAAATCATGGGCAACAATACCAATAATTTCGTTTTTTTGTTCATTAAGAACTTTAAGCTTACGACTCTTTTTTTCCATTTCTTCAATTAAAACATTGATGAAAAAAATCAAGCGAGAAAGAATTCGATTGTGTTGATTTTTAAATGGATCTAAAGGGATATTCTTTTTTAATGTGTCTTTTAATAATTTGGATTTTGTAATTGGTGTTCCTTCTCGAAATCCAACAGTAACCATTGAAGAATTAAGTAGAGCATGATAGGACTTATCAGAATAAAATTCGCCAAATGTGTAAAATCCAGCAGTTGGGGCGATAGCATTAAAGGGTAATGTTTCAAAGTCAACTTCATCTTGCATTAAAAATCTTCTGCAAATACAAGTGTATATAAAGATAGCTTCGGGTTTAAAATTACACATTTGATTTTGCAATACAGCGGATTCTTCTTTTATGGTTTGTGGATTGCCGTATCCAATACGGAATTTTTCACCAGCCTTTACATCGGCTACCATTTGTATGGATTGATCATCTTCATTCACAAAAAATGGAGTTCGGGCGATCTTGTTATTGTTTCGAGTTATAATAAAAGGAAACTCAAGACTATTTTGAAAGAAATTGCTGTCGGCTTTAATTCCTAAATATTTTTCATAAACCGAAAACGCAGGCATATTATCAATTGTTTTAACCGCCACATCACCTACATCGGTTATTGTCATTTCTTTACTCAGTGGTTGCCAACCAAGACAGCTTGACAATTCTATTTGTAAATTGTTACCTGAAAAACAAACCGCCACAACACCTTCTTTATAACATTGTTCTCCATCAAAAACCAATGTTTCACGCTCATTCGCATAATCGCCAGCTCCACCTCCAAAAATTGGAAAGTATAATCAGCTATAGTGTTAAGTATCTTTCCAGAATCATTTGCAATAGGAGTGGAAAGTAAAAGCATTCCTTTAATTTCATCATTTAGCCGTTTTGTGTTTTCACGAAGAGCGTTGCCAACCTTCTCTTCCTCTCCTAATTTGCAGCTATATGAAAACAAATTTAGCCTTGCACTTTCGAAAAAGGAAAACAAGATAGCTGTTGAATTTGTGAAAATTCTACCTTCTGTAATTTCTCCCACTGATGTAGCTCCAGCAATTACAGCGTCGGGGAAAATTTCTTTAATTGTTTCACCTATTGTCAAATACCAGTCAGATTTATTATGAGCTGAAAATACTTGCACAAGAAGAGATTGATATGTTTTTGAATGGCTTATTGCATCAGATTTTAATATCTTATTAAGATCATTAATATCGGATATCTTGAAATTGAATTGATGCATATTATTTCTTCTTTCTTAAATGCAGATAGATACAGGTCAGTTATAGTAATGAAAATATAATCCTTTGAAATGATAGCTTAAAGTACAGCAATAATATACAGGTTATTTTTTTTTAATCAAATTCTTAATTTTCGTTAGGGCAAGGTATTATATCAATACAAACAGATTTGAGGGCATGTTGGTATGTTTTGCTGATAAGAATTTAGATGGACATAAATTGATTCAATAACCCAATCAAAAAATCTTTATTTTAGCAACCTGTTAAAGTCATAAGATATAAGTTGTATTGATGGTAAAAACCATCATAAAAGGCAATAATTGCTTATAGTGTTTGGTTTTACCAACAAATCTTATTTGTAAGTGAGTTATTTTTTATATATTTATGTTGGTGAATACTAACATTGAATATATTTAAAAGCATTAGTGATGGCAAATACCAACACAGATTGGGTTTCGATGAGTGATAAAGCAATCATTTCTACCATTGGAGACTATGTGAAACAGCAACGTTTACTTCAAAATAAAACGCAAGTAAAAATTGCTGAAACGGCAGGCGTTAATCGATGGACGGTGAGTCAATTGGAAAAAGGAGAAGCTGTTTCATTGATTTCCTTATTACAAATTCTGAGAGCTCTTGACTTATTACATGTACTTGACAATTTTAAGATTGAAACTCAGTTAAGTCCGTTGGAACTGGCCAAGTTGGATAAGCAAAAAAGGCAACGAGCCAGAGGTAAGAAAGACGACAAGCAAAACGAAAGCGAATGGTAGAAATAAAAACGGCATATGTCAAAATTTGGGGTCAGACGGTTGGCGCTGTAGCCTGGGATGAGAATCAAGGCCTTGCCAGTTTTGAATACGAGCCTAAATTTAAATCACTAGGAATAGATTTAGCGCCAGTCAAAATGCCAATTCAATCCAGTCAGCGCATATTTTCATTTCCAGAACTCCGGCCTTCAAAAAACAGCGAATACGATACCTTTAAAGGTTTGCCCGGTTTATTAGCAGATGTATTACCAGATAAATATGGAAATCAGCTGATAAATGTTTGGTTGGCTCAAAATGGTCGTCCCGAAAATAGTATGAACCCAATAGAACAACTCTGTTTTATTGGAACAAGAGGGATGGGAGCATTGGAATTTGAACCCTCACAACTCAAGTCAAATAAAAATTCTTTTCAGGTTGAGATCAATGGACTCGTTGATATTGCACAAAAAATGCTGAGTAAACGAGAAGATTTTGAAGCCAATTTGAGCAAAGATGAACAGCGGGCAATGATGGAGATCCTAAAAATAGGTACATCAGCGGGTGGAGCAAGACCCAAAGCAATAATTGCCTACAATAAAAAGACAGGACAGGTTCGTTCCGGACAAACGAATGCTCCGAAAGGTTTCGAGCATTGGTTAATAAAGCTTGATGGAGTAAGTGATGCTCAATTTGGAAAAACCGTTGGTTATGGAAAAATTGAAATGGCCTATTACAACATGGCAAAAGACTGTGGCATCGAAATGATGGAATCTGACTTATTGGAAGAAAATGACAGAGCACATTTTATGACCAAACGATTTGACCGGCAAAATGGGGCTGAAAAATTCCACATTCAAACATTTTGTGCCATGCAGCATTACGATTTTAACGAAGTAGGAAGCTTTAGTTACGAGCAATTATTTCAGACCATGAGAGTTTTGCGTTTGCCATACCCACAAGCCGAGCAAATGTACCGAAGAATGGTGTTTAATGTGATCGCACGGAATTGTGATGACCATACAAAGAATATTGCTTTTAGATTGAAAGAAGGAGAAAATTGGGAACTGGCACCAGCATATGATATTTGCCATGCCTACCGACCTGACAGTATTTGGGTAAGTCAACATGCGTTAAGCATTAGTGGCAAAAGGAAAAATCTGGAAAGAGCTGATTTAATAAGCTTTGCAAAAGCAATGAATATTAAAAAAGCAGATAAAATTATCTCTGAAATAAATAGCAAAGTGCAAAATTGGGATGCTTATGCCGATGAAGTAAGGGTAGATCCTAACTTGCGGGATGCCATTAAAGGAACATTATTGAATTTTGAAAAATAAAAACTAGCTTGTAAGCTTATAACTATCAATCCACCTAAGAAAAGATGAAAAATTTACTACTATCAGTTGTGCTCCTTGTTTGCGGATGCATAGCATTTGGCCAGAAAACTACTTATGAATCAAAAGCAAATATTAATTACTATAGCGATTCCATAAGTGTGGGAGACGCTTACATAAAAGAGCGTTGTGTTTTAGATATTTACTATCCGGTAAACGTAAAAGATTATGCAACTGTTGTCTGGTTTCATGGAGGAGGATTAAAGGCTGGAGATAAGGAATTTCCAACAGCATTAAAAGAGAAAGGCATTTGTATTGTAGCAGTAAATTATCGTTTTTACCCAAAAGTAAATGCACCAAAATATATTGAGGATGCTGCTGCATCGGTCGCTTGGGTTTTTAATAATATAAGCAGTTTTGGCGGAGATTCAAGTTTGATTTTTGTTTCGGGACATTCTGCGGGCGGATAT
>JBFFMG010000299.1:0-4744 GCA_041554215.1 Labilibaculum sp. | reverse complement strand
TATCTATGCTGAAGCAGATGCTAAGTATGATGGAATCAAAAGAGTAGAAGTTCAGGGTCGATTTGCCGATGTGAAGATTCTGGGTACCGAAGAGGATGCGGTGGATTTCAAAGGGATTATTCGAGGGAAGTTAATGGGGAGTAAGGATTTCGAAATTAAACACCGTCGGGAAGGTTCTACATTAATGGTTTGGATAGAAGCTCCAAGATCTATTATGGGCAGATTTGAGGCTCAATTGAGCTTCAAAGTTCCTTATTCAATGGATCTAGATATCACGAATTCATCG
Organism: Labilibaculum sp.; assembly: GCA_041554215.1. Classification (GTDB taxonomy): domain Bacteria; phylum Bacteroidota; class Bacteroidia; order Bacteroidales; family Marinifilaceae; genus Labilibaculum. The sequence continues at coordinate 4,458 of JBFFMG010000299.1, read as the reverse complement.
GGAGATATTTATATTGAAGAGATTGTAGCAGAACAAATGAAATTAAAAGCGACTTCTGGTGATATCGAAATTAAGAATATTGAAACTCTTCTGACGACCACATTGACATCAGGTGATTTAGAAATTAATTATTTGAAAGGATCTATTTCAGCGGCATCAACTTCAGGCGATCAAAATTTTAGTCATATTAGAGCAAGTATTTCTACCGTAGCAACTTCTGGAGATCTTTCATTCTTGAATGTCGTTGGTGACTTGAGTACTAGGACAACTTCAGGAGATTTGCGGTTTGAAGATATTGAAGGACGTGTTTCAAACGTTTCAACATCAGGGAATCTAACCATTTATAAGGCAAAAACAATACTCGATCTTAGTACCACTTCTGGTGATATAAGTGGCGGTGCAATTGAATTGATTGGAGATTCAAAATTCAAATCAACTTCAGGAGATATTTCAATAGATTTTGATAATAATATAGATGAAATGAGTTTTGATTTAAGTGCTTCTTCTGGAGACTTAAGAGCTGGTAGTCGTTCTGCTGATAGAAAACTTTATATGAAACATGGGGATGTTTGGGTATATGGACATAGCAGTTCAGGAGATCAATACTATCGTTAAGATAATTTAGATCATGTACGAATTTGAACACTAATTGTGACGAAGTCGAACACTTTTGAGAATTAAAATTTGATGAATGATAATCTTGTGTGTTGTTAACTAGTTGTTTGGCATTTTTGGTCTGGTTGTTGGGTAATGTAAATGGAACCATAGCTCATAAAAGTTTAATTCCTTTGTTGACTTTGGGAGTGGTGTCCCAAATGATGGTTTTAATAGTATAATTAATTGGTTTTCTTTGAAAGTGGCTGTTGGCTTTAGTCAGCAGCCTCTTCTATTTTCTAGAGATTAGTTTTTATCTTATGAAAACTTCTTAGCTTCTTGTGGAGTTAGTCCTGTGTATGATTTAAACTGTTTGTTAAAATAAGAGGGACTGTTAAAACCACATTCATAAGCAATTTGAGCCATGCTGAGTTTTCCTTCCACTAAAAGTTTTTTTGCATAATTTATTCTCATTTCATTTAGAAATTCCGTGAAGGTCTTATTTGTTTTTGATTTCATGAATCGGCAAAAGGCTGTTTTACTCAAATTTGCCACTTTAGCAGCAGCTTCTAAATCAATCTTTTGCTGAAAATTTTTGCTTATATATTCATAAATCTGATACAATTTTTGATTACTGGAATTTTTAAAACTTTCAACAAATGCTTCAGAGGCTAGTACACATAGTTCTTCAGAACTTGATAACACATTTAGTATCTGTAGAAGTAGGATGATACGTTCTGGTCCTTTTGAATCATGGAGTTTATTAAATAGTTCAATCAGTTTTAATTTTGTCTTGCCATAAATACGAAATCCTCGTGTTGAATTTTTCAGGAAGAACTTAAGTTTATGAAACTCAGGTAAATCTAATAATCTATCACCCAATATTTCTTTCTTAAAATGGATGACTTTGGCAGTGACAGATAAGCGAGGATCTTTTTTGTAATATGAATCCTCATTTTTCATCACATGAGGAATGTTTGGTCCTAGAAAAATCATATCTCCATCAGTAAATTTATCAATACAGTCCCCAACTATTAATGTACCTTGACTCTTTTCTATATAAATCAATTCATATTCTGGGTGATAATGCCACGGAACAATAATATGAGGGAATACATCAATTTTCGATCTGAATGAATAATGGGTCGTTAAAGGAACTTCTTCGAGAAATAGAGCCATGATTAAATATTAAACAAAATTGCACTTAATTATTGTTGTTTATTGCTTTTGATTATTTTATTGCAAATATAGTGTTATTAAATGGTAAGATACTAGCATGTTTTTTTTTGCAATTATTGAAGCTTTGTCGGGAAGAAACTTTAAAACTAAGATTATGGTGTCAATAAGTACAAGAACAAGTCAAGCAAGCAGTCTATCTAATAGTAAGCCTATGAATTTTAAGGCTGCATTAGGCTTACTGACTTCATTATTTTTTATGTGGGGTTTTTTAACCTGTATGAATGATATATTAATTCCTCATTTGAAAGGGTTGTTTGATTTGACTTTTACTCAGGCTATGTTGGTCCAATTTACTTTCTTTGGTGCCTATTTTTTAATGTCACTGCCAGCAGGTAAAATTATTAGTAAGATTGGTTACAAATCGGGTATTGTTCTAGGATTATCTATTGCAGGCTTGGGTGCTTTATTATTTTATCCTGCAGCTTCGTTTTTATCTTATGGATTTTTCCTTTTTGCCTTTTTTGTTTTGGCTTGTGGCATTGTCATTCTTCAAGTTGCTGCCAATCCTTTTGTTGCTGAGTTGGGAAGTCCTGAAACAGCATCTAGTCGTTTAAATTTAACACAAGGATTCAATAGTGTAGGTACAACAGTTGCTCCTATGTTTGGAGCCTATTTGATATTAGATAATAGTAGTGACGATTTGATAAGCCAGGCTTCTGCTGTCCAAATGCCTTATATTGGTTTGGCTGTGGTATTAGGACTAATCGCATTGGTATTTGCTTTTGTAAAGCTACCAAAGATTATAGATGCTAAAGAGCAAAAAGCAGAAGGTTCCGCTTGGAATCATTCTCATTTGGTTTTGGGTGCACTAGCCATTTTTATGTATGTAGGAGCTGAAGTTTCTATTGGTAGTGCTCTAGTTAGTTATTTGGGGAGTGATGGTCTAAACTTGTTTGGTGAGGCTCAAGCGGCTGGCTATGTTTCTATTTTTTGGGGCGGAGCAATGGTCGGAAGGTTTATCGGATCAGCTATTATGCATAAAGTCTCTTCCAATAAGTTATTAGCTTTTAACGCGATAATGGTTGTAGTCCTTGTTCTGGTCAGTATGATGACAGAAGGTTATATCGCATTATGGAGTATTGTTTTAGTTGGCTTGTTTAATTCTATCATGTTTCCTACTATCTTTACGCTTGCGATTGATGGTCTAGGACAACACACTAGTCAAGGTTCAGGTATTCTATGCTTAGCAATTGTAGGTGGAGCGATTGTTCCACTATTAATGGGAGTCTTGGCTGATAATTTTGGTCTGCAGAACTCATTTATTATTACCATTTTGTGTTATGCCTATGTTTTTTACTATGCGGTAAAAGGTTTCAAACACAATTAATTTTATTCGAATGAAAGAAGTTGCATTAGGAATTGATATTGGAGGAACCAACACGGTGTTTGGTTTAATAGATAAAGACGGAATTTGTATTGCTGAAGGCACACTGCCTACCCAGGAACATGCTGAAGTAGAAGATTATATCGATGAATTGTTTCAGGCAATAAATACTGAGAAAGAGAATTTACCTTACGATGTAAAAATCAAAGGGATTGGAATTGGTGCTCCTAATGCGAGTTATTATACCGGCACCATCGAAGATGCAGCAAATTTACGTTGGAAGGGGAGTATTCCTCTCTCAGAACTTGTTCAAAAAAAGATGGATGTCCCTGTCTATATTACCAATGATGCTAATGCAGCAGCCATGGGCGAGAAAGTTTTTGGTGCTGCTCGCGATATGAATAATTTCTTGGTGATTACACTTGGCACTGGATTAGGTAGTGGGATTTTTGCTAATGGAGATGTTCTTCATGGTCATGATGGTTTTGCTGGAGAAGTAGGGCATATGATTGTTCGTAAAAGTGGACGTGAGTGTGGTTGTGGACGTAAAGGCTGTTTGGAAACCTATGTTTCGGCTACTGGAGTGAAAAGATCGGTCTATAAATTATTAGCCAGACACAATGGGAATAGTGAATTGAGAGATGTTCCTTTTAACAAATTAACGGCAAAAATGGTTGCTGAAGCGGCTAATCGTGGAGATGAAGTAGCTAAAGAAACCTTTACTTATACGGCTACAATTTTAGGGGAAGTGTTAGCTAATGTAGTTGCAGTTACTAGTCCAGAGGCTATTTTTCTTTTTGGAGGATTAACTAAAGCAGGAGATATCTTGTTTGAACCTGTTAGGGAGACTTTGGAGAAAAATCTCTTATCAATTTATAAGAATAAAATTAGAGTGCTTCCTTCTGGATTAAGCGATAATGCAGCCGTTTTAGGCTCTGCAGCTCTAGTGTGGAATAAAATTAGTTGATCTTTTTTGAAGTGAAATAATACAGCTCTATCTCATTGTTCGATACAATGTGATGGAGTTTTTTTTTATTTAGAAATTTTGCTTAATCCATCTAGGAAGCATATACATACCAATAAACAAGTAAGGGTAGTAAGAAATCAGTCGCCAGATTAGGGCTAAGGCGATGGAGAGTCCTGCTTCAGGAATAAAATCTCCCAGATATTGCGTAAATACCCACTCCGAAAATCCACTTCCGCCAGGCGTTGGGCTTATTAGCATCATGATCCACATAAGCAGTTGGCGTGCAAAAATCATGATATGATCCAGGGTGGAATAGTCACAACACCAAAAGGCT